>NZ_JBOGBT010000039.1:0-122633 GCF_051656365.1 Silvania sp.
CCCACAGCAGCAGCTCCATCATCAGGCCGCTGAGATCGCTTTGCAGAATGTCCGGGGCGGCCTGCGCCGCCGCGCGTTCGGCCTGTTCAAACGGCGTGAGATGCAGGCAGATGCCGGGTTCCAGTCGCCCGGCACGCCCGGCGCGCTGGGTCATCGACGCCTGGCTGACGCGCTGGGTCATTAGCCGGGTCAGCCCGGTGCGCGGATCGAAACTCGCCACCCGCTCCTGAGCCGAGTCCACCACCAGCCGAATGCCTTCGATGGTCAGACTGGTTTCGGCAATATTGGTCGCCAGCACCACTTTGCGCTGCCCGGCCGGCGCGGGCATGATCGCTTTGCGCTGCTCGGTAAGCGACAGCGCGCCATATAAAGGGCAGAGCACAACATCGGCGGCCACGCGCCGGGAAAGTTGCTCCTGCACGCGCTGGATCTCAATCACGCCGGGTAAAAACAGCAGCAGCGAGCCGGGCGCCTGGCGTAACAGCTCGGCGGTAGCCACCGCCACCGCCTCATCGAATCGTAATTGGGTGGAAAGCGACTGATAGCGCCGCTCAACCGGATACGAGCGTCCTTCGGAGGAAATCACTGGCGCCTCGGGCAGTAACTGCTGCAGGCGCGCGTTGTCCAGCGTCGCTGACATGATCAGCAGTTTGAGATCGTCGCGCAGACCCTGCTGCACGTCCAACAGCAGCGCCAGGGCTAAATCCGCCTGCAGGCTACGCTCATGGAATTCATCGAGGATCACCAGCCCCACGCCGGTCAGCTCGGGATCGTGCTGGAGCATGCGGGTGAGTATCCCTTCGGTGACCACCTCCAGCCGGGTGTTAGCCCCGACGCAGGTTTCGGCCCGCATCCGGTAGCCCACCGTTTCACCTGGCTTTTCGCCCAGCAATTCCGCAAGCCGTTGCGCCACGTTGCGCGCCGCCAGCCTGCGCGGCTCCAGCAGAATGATTTTGCCGTTAATCGTCCCCTGGGCCAGGATCTGCAGCGGCAGCCAGGTCGATTTTCCCGCACCGGTGGGGGCATTGAGCAAAACCTGAGGAGCGTGTTGTAACGCGAGGAGAAGTTCAGGAAGGACAGCGGCAACCGGCAACAGGGACACAAATGGCTCCAGAGGATTATCTTTAGACGGCGTACAGTGTAGCATCGCCTCAAGCCATAACCGAGAATCCCCTTTGTTATTCCCGCACCGGGCAACGGGCCTTACCGTTCATGTTAAAAAGGGTGTAATCAGGAAGAGAACAGGGAAAACCACGCGTTTTCATCGATAATGACACAGACTATTAATATCGCGACCAGGAAACCCATTCTCACCCATTCGAGCGATAAATACCGCTGCACCGACGATTTATCGTCAACATCCAGTCTGACCGGCTGCAGAGGCTGTGACGTTTCACTCTCCTCAACACCCTTACCAGCATTAAGGCATTCAACATTTGCTACCAACACAAAACCGACTTTCCGCAACGTCTGAATCAGCATCGGATCGCCATTCAGTTGCCGAAACGCTTTTCTGATTTCACTAATAGCCACACTGAGGCTGGTCGATGACCCCGTACATCCCTGCGCTTCCCAAACCTTAGTGATAAGATAATTACGCTCGAGTATCTGGTTATTATTTTTAATTAATACCAGCAAAAGCCGTGAAGCTTGTTTTGATAAACGAACACTTCCCTCCTCCGTATCATTACTTTTAATGATGCCAGATTCAAAATCATAAACCATAGAAATGTTTATTACGTATTTCATAAGCCCCTTCTGACTACTTAAATTCAAATCTCAGTCCAGCACGCTATGATGTGAGATATAAAACCCTATGCATTGAACATTATTAAATAGTTAAAATGAAGCCTTAATAACTTACTGTTGGATTAAGATTTAATAATCAACATGAATTTTAGATTAAAACTCTGTTTTTTATGTTTAATCAGGACAATATTTCAACCAATACTGCTTTTCAGTGTAAAATAGCCCGGTAACGAGACAGGAATGTCTGCCAGACACAATAGTTCTGACTAAAAGAATGCCAATGAGCGGGGCGAAACGAACTCTCCTTTCGTACGCACTCTCACCGTTTTGCTGCCGCTAACTTCGGCCCTCCTTCTCGCTATGACACTGCCGGCAACGGTGATGTATATCAAACAATGGTTTTTCTTGATGGCGTTCAACAGGGAAAGCTTATACCTCACTGAATTAAAGCAATTCAATGCCGACCGAAAGGGTCTGAAGCTGATTGCCGCTACTCAATGTTCATTTAATAAATAATGGAGTATTTAATGTTCAAGAAAATCATGACCGTATCTGTACTCGCTACCGCAGTAGCTTCTACTCATGTAATGGCAGCCGATACGACTGCAGGTGGAGTGATCAACTTTACCGGTGCTGTCACGGACACCACCTGTACCATTAACGGCGGAAAAAGTGCGGATTTGACCGTGGCGTTATCACCTATTTCTGTTACTGATGCAGGCACTACTGTCGGTCTGATCACCAAAAATAAAAAAACTGTCGCACTGACATTCTCCGGCTGCAGCCTGGCTTCAGCGCCTGAGGATTCTAAACTGAAGGTGTATTTCTCTTCTGCTGACCACATCTCCACTGACGGCAAATACCTGGTGAACAATTCAGTCAACGAAAACGACGCCAGCGTAGCGCGAAACGTTGGTTTCGCTCTGGCTAAACCGGGTACTAACACCCCAATCGCGCTGGATCAGCCCTATGCCACCACCCTCAAAGGCGACAAAACAGCGCCGGATTCCGAAACCCTGCAACTGGACGTTTACTACTACAAAACGAACACCTCGGCCGCCACTGTCGGGACGCTTAGCTCTAACGTCACTTACACCGTTTCTTACCTGTAATTTTCTCTGCCAGGCTCTGTGAATGCAGAGCCTGTATTAAAAGGTTCATTCATGCAAAAAACATTGTTACTGGTCGCGCTGATCCTGGGAAGCCATTCTTCATGGGCAAATATTGTCATCAATGGTACCCGCGTGATTTATCCAGAGAATAATAAAGAAGTTGTTGTTCAGCTAATTAATAATGGCGATACCCCCGCGCTGGTACAATCATGGATTGATGACGGTGATATTAATTCGACGCCGGAAACAGCGCATGTGCCATTTATGTTATCCCCACCCGTCGTAAAAGTTAACGGCAATAATGGCCAGCAATTACGGATTAAAAAAATCGAGGCGAAACTGCCAAAAGATCGTGAATCCGTTTTCTTTCTCAATGTGCTGGATATTCCACCAGCACCAGACCATTTGAAGGGTGTTAATACTATTCAGTTAGCCATTAAATCGCGCGTGAAAGTCTTTTATCGTCCGGCTGTTCTGGCGGGTAGGCAGAATGAAGCCATGTCCGGCCTTAAGCTCATTGTGGAAAATAATCACTTCCGCATAGTAAATGACAGTCCGTTCCATATCACGATTGCCAATATCGAAACCTCGGCAAAGCAAAAACTGCTGGCGGAATCCGTGATGGTGCCGCCCTTTACCCATATCACCACAGCAGCCAAAGCCAATTTAAAACGCAACCAGTCTTATCAGGTTATATATGTTGATGATTTAGGTGCATATAAAACTCGGGATGTTGCAAGCCAGTAAAAAAGGGAATCATGGACGATGAAAACCAAATTGCTTGTCGCCTGTACATTGCTGCTTTCATACAATTCCGCCGCTGTCACCTTTGATACCTCCCTTCTGGCGGGCGCATCCAGAGACGCCGATCTATCGCGTTTCTACGACAATAATGACATGCCAGCAGGCAAGCAAGAGGTGGACATTTATGTTAATAACGACTGGAAAGGACGTTTTAGCGTTATTTACGGGCAGGAGCAGGATGATATTCGCCTGTCATGGCAGGACGCACAATTACTGGGTATCAATACCCAAAAAGTGCCCGCGCCCGCTATTCCCCAAGGGCAGGTGCAACTCATTGATTTGATTCAGGGCGGCCGCATTGAAACGGACATCAGCACGTTTAGTCTCAATTTGACCGTGCCACAAGCGGCGCTACAGCACAGGGAATCTGGCTATGTTGATGCTAAATTCTGGGATGAAGGCATTCCGGCTCTGCTGCTCTCTTACAACACCACTTATTATAATTCACATACCAAAACGGCAGCGAAAGATGACAGCGACGATCTCTATACCGGGCTGGATTCCGGGATAAATCTGCTGGGTTGGCAATTGCGCGACAGCAGCACCTGGCAAAAAAAAGCGGGTAGCCGTGGCTCCTGGCAAAATAACACTCGCTTTCTACGCCGCCCCCTCGCCCCCCTGAAGTCTAACCTTATGGCGGGGGATTTCTATACCCCCGGCGATCTGTTCGATTCTGTCCGCACGCGAGGCGTCTCCCTGGCGTCGGATTCCCAAATGCGCCCGAATTCACAGCAGGGTTTCGCACCTGTGGTACATGGCATCGCGCTGACTAATGCACTGGTGAAAGTCATTCAAAACGGCAACGTTATTTATCAGGAGAACGTGCCACCGGGTTCGTTTGTTCTGGATAAAATACAGCCGACCGGCTCCGCAGGGGATCTGGAGATAGTGGTTCAGGAAGCGGATGGGTCGAAGCAATCCTTCCTGGTCCCCTTCTCAGCCGTACCCGGCATGCTTAAGGCAGGCGTGAGTGATTTTCACGTCGTTGCGGGTGAGATCAGGCAGGACTCGGTTGAAAATCGTCCCGGTTTTATTCAGGGCACCCTGCGGTACGGTATTAACAACCTGATCACGGGTTATACGGGCATGATCATCAGTAACGATTATCAGGCTGGGCTGCTGGGATCAGGCTGGAACCTCCCTTTCGGCGCGATTTCCGTTGACGTGACCCATGCGGACACAAAACTACAGGATCGCAGCTATAGCGGACAAAGTTATCGTATTGCTTACAGCAAATTCGTGGATACCACGGCAACCAACGTCACCCTGGCTGCCTACCGTTATTCGACAAAAGGCTATTACAGCTTCACGAGCGCACTTTACGCCCAGGATGGCTACCAGAATCTGCGTCGTCAGTACGACGAATATGAAGATCGCCACGGTGAAATGACGGACATGTCTCTGGAACAATGGGATGCCAGCAATGATGTAAAGCCAAAAAACACCTTTACCGTCAACATGAATCAGCGTTTGAAAGAAGGATGGGGCAGCATTTATCTGACCGGCACCCAGCGCGACTACTGGAACAGCAAAAGCCGAGCACGGGAATACCAGATGGGCTATTCCAACTCGCTTGGCGGTGCAAACTACACCCTCTCCGCCAGCCGCGTGAGAAACAGCGATAACAAAGAAGAGACTCGCCTGTATGCCTCTATCAGCGCCCCCTTCTCCCTGTTTGATAATAACGCATGGATCAGCAGTAGCATTGCGGGCACTGACTCAGGTTACGAGCAAAGTAACATCAGTCTGAGCGGTAACGCCATGGAATCAAACCGTCTGAGTTATTCCGTCGCTGGCAACAATACTAACGGTGGCAAAAATATGGCCAGCGTCAATACCACCTGGCGCTCTGACGTCTCTACTTTGGGAGCCTCCTGGAGCGAATCCGGCGATTATCGACAAGCAGGTATCAGCAGCCGTGGCAGCATTGTCGCATTCCCATGGCACGTGCTGGCCGCCAACGAAATCGGCTCCACCATGACCGTGATTGAAGCCCCTGGCGCCGAAGGGCTAATGGTGAACGGTGATGAGAGCATCAGGACCAACAAAGATGGGCTGGCATTGGTGCCTTATGCCACGCCGTATCGTAAAAACTCAGTCACGTTAGCTGAAACCACCTCCAGCTCCGGTGCGGAAATTATCGGCAACATGGCGAACAGCGCCCCTTATGATGGTGCCGTAAATTACCTCCGCTTTGAAACCGACAGACGTCAGTCCTGGCAGGTTCATGCCGTTCAAGCGAATGGCACCCCCTTGCCGTTCGGTACTGAGGTCTTTAACGAACATAGCGAAGCGGTAGGCTATGTCGGTCAGGCAAGCGTGATTTATATTCGCGCGCAAGCAATGCCGACATTACTTCAGGTCCACGTACGTGGTGGCACCTGCACCATCGCAACCCCCGTCAGCGGTTTGAACACCGCGCCGTCTTTGTGCAAATAATTAAAGGGAATCATGATGATAAGATGGATTTTTCTTTTTATTCTTGCCTGTTTCAGCAGCGCGAGCTATGCCACCTGCAGCTCTGGTACGATGAACTACGCTCCGCCGCTTTATGTGGACCTGTCAGATAAGATAAACGCCACTAACACCACCTGGTACACAACATTCACGACCCAGTATACGGGTAGCTTCGATTGCTCAACCGGCAACAGTAAATTTGGTTACACCAAAGTCCTCTCGACGGACAATACCTATGCCACGATTCTGGGGTTCAATGACAATAAGCATAAAGTGCGTGCTGAAATCATTGATGCACCCGAGGAAAAGAGTATTTGGGATAGAGGGAGCCACAATGCTTCTGAACTGAATACGCCATTTACGGTTCGCTTCACGTTGGTCGATGGTAATGGTCAGGCCATTACGGGGGATACAGCCCAGCTAGGGGATGTCTTGTTTGTGACCGATTTGAGCGGAATGTCGTTGTGGGAAGTCATTACCTGGCCGTTGGATCAGATGGTCAAAATCGTGCAGTGGCTTTTTAACGGTTTTAAGTGGCCCTATGATTCACGCGATATGTTTGGCCAGCCGATGACCATTAAATACGCACCAAAACCGACCACATGCTCATTTAACAACGCCGGATTGACGGTAAAGCTACCGACTATGGGGGTTCAGCAAGTGACCCATGCGAAGGGCCAGCCGGGACTTACGCCATTTACGCTGAACTTTACCTGCCAGAATATTACCGCGCTAAGGACCACTGACAGAATGATTGAAATGTTCATGTCGAGCAATAATCTCCTCTCTACTGATGAAACAGTTCTGGTGGATAACAGCAGTTCGGGGGCGAAGGGCATCGGTCTGCGTCTTATCAAACGTGACGATCCTCAGTCCCCGGTGGTGATGTCTACCTCGACCACGGAAAGGGGATCGGCGACGGCGCTGTACCATCTGCCGGCAGGTGCGCTGGCATCAGGGAGTTTCGCCATTCCCATGGCCGTTTATTACTATGCATGGCGGCCCTATGATGCTTCACAAGGCACTCTAAATACCTCAGCAATGTTGAATATCATTTATCCCTGAGAAGCCTCAGCAGACAGGGCAGTAATTCGGTCAAAGAGTTAACATTGGACGACGTACAGGGTAGCATCGCCACAAATCATTACCGGGTACCCCGTATGTCTGAGTCGAAACGGCTGTTCTTCGCCATTGAAATGTCTGCCCCGCTTCAGCGGCAGATCGTGCGCTGGCGTGCCGACCATTTTGCGCCCGAAGCGGGCCGCCCGATCGTCGGCGCCAATCTGCACCTGACGCTGGCATTTTTAGGCGATGTCAGCGACGAGAAACGTCAGGCACTGGCGACGCAGGCCGGGCGTATTCGTCAGCCGGGATTTATTCTGACGCTGGATGACGCCGGGCAGTGGCTGCGCTCGCGCGTGGTCTGGCTGGGCACCCGTCAGCCGCCGCGCGGATTACTGCAGTTGGCCAACATGCTACGATCGCAGGCTGCGCGCAGCGGCTGCTATCAAAGCCCGCAGCCGTTTCATCCCCATATCACGCTACTGCGTGACGCCAGCCACGCGGTGGCCTTGCCGCCGCCGGGGTTTCACTGGTCGTTTGCGGTCAACGAATTTGCGCTGTACGAATCGGTTTTTGAGCGTGGGCGCACCCGCTATACCCCACTCCAGCGCTGGACGCTGGGCGAATAAACAAGGACTCCCGATGCAGTTTCTTCCCCCCTTACAGCCCGCGACGCTTATCCAGCGCTATAAACGCTTTCTGGCCGACGTCGTGACGCCCGACGGCGTCACCCTGACTCTGCACTGCCCGAATACCGGCGCAATGACCGGCTGTGCCACACCGGGTGATACCGTCTGGTATTCCACCTCCCTGAATAAGACGCGCAAATACCCCCACACCTGGGAAATAACCCAGACCGTCGGCGGAGAATATATTTGTGTGAATACACTGCGGGCCAATCAGCTGGTCAAAGAAGCGATTAGTCTGGATTTAATTCCGGAGCTGCGCGGCTACAACACCTTAAAAAGCGAAGTAAAATACGGTGCGGAAGGTAGCAGAATCGACTTTATGTTGCAGGCAGAACAGCGACCCGAGTGCTATATTGAAGTGAAATCAGTGACGTTAGCTGACAGGGATAACGGCTATTTTCCGGATGCGGTCACGCTGCGAGGGCAAAAGCATCTCCGGGAGTTGATCAGTGTAGCGGCGACGGGCAAGCGCGCTGTGCTATTGTTTGCCGTGTTACATACAGCAATTGGACGATTTTCACCTGCCCGCCATATTGACCCTAAGTACGCGCAACTGTTGCATGAGGCACAAAAGCAGGGGGTAGAGGTTTTGGTGTATAAAGCGGAACTTTCTGCCGATAATATGACTCTGAAGGTCGCTCTCCCCGCTACGTTATAAATGGGGTAGGCGATTGACTATTAAGTATTCTGGTCGTATGCGCAAATACGCTTTTCCTCACAGGCTTGTCAAGTGTTACGTATAGATAATTGCCATCCGGAAAAGCATCTGCTATTTATAGCGGCCTGATTTTTCCCCCAACACGGGGATCGATAGTGCGTGTTAAGGAGAAGCAACATGCAAGAAGGGCAAAACCGTAAAGCATCGTCCCTGAGTATTCTCGCCATCGCTGGGGTGGAGCCGTATCAAGAGAAGCCGGGCGAAGAGTATATGAACGACGCCCAGCTGACGCACTTTAAGCGAATTCTTGAAGCATGGCGTAATCAACTTAGGGATGAAGTCGATCGCACCGTTACACACATGCAGGACGAAGCTGCTAACTTCCCGGATCCGGTAGACCGTGCCGCTCAGGAAGAAGAATTCAGCCTCGAACTGCGTAACCGTGACCGCGAACGCAAGCTGATTAAGAAGATCGAGAAAACGCTGAAAAAGGTCGAAGACGAAGATTTCGGCTTCTGCGAGTCCTGCGGTGTCGAAATCGGCATTCGTCGTCTGGAGGCCCGTCCGACAGCCGATCTGTGCATTGACTGCAAAACGCTGGCAGAAATCCGCGAAAAACAGATGGCCGGTTAATCCCTGCCCTGCCAAAACGCTACTACAGGCGGGAGTCTCTCCCGCCTGATTACTTTCTGCTCTGCGTAATGATGCCAACTGACTATATTGGGCGCTTCGCGCCATCCCCTTCTGGCGAACTGCATTTTGGCTCGCTTATCGCCGCCCTCGGCAGCTATCTGCAGGCCCGAGCCCATCAGGGTATCTGGCGCGTGCGGATCGAAGATATTGACCCCCCTCGTGAAGTTCCCGGTGCGGCAGAGACTATCCTGCGTCAGTTGGAACATTACGGCCTTCAGTGGGACGGTGACGTGCTCTGGCAGTCGCAGCGCCATGACGCCTACCGTGAACGTCTGGCCTGGCTGCACGCCCAGGGACTCTCATATTACTGCACCTGCACCCGGTCACGCATTCAGAGCGTCGGCGGCGTCTACGACGGCCACTGCCGCACGCTGCGCCACGGCCCGGAAAACGCGGCGGTGAGAGTGATGCAGCGCCATCCGGTGACCCACTTTGACGATCGTCTGCTGGGCGAGATCCACGCCGATGCGCGTCTGGCGCGCGAAGATTTTATTATTCACCGCCGCGACGGGCTGTTTGCGTATAACCTGGCGGTGGTGGTGGACGATCATTTCCAGGGCATCAGCGAAATTGTGCGCGGTGCCGATCTGATTGAACCCACGGTGCGGCAAATTTCGCTGTACCAGCTGTTTGGCTGGCCAGTGCCGGACTATATTCATCTGCCGCTGGCGGTAAATGAAAAAGGGATGAAACTCTCGAAACAGAATCATGCCCCGGCATTGCCGACCGGCGATCCTCGCCCGGTGCTTATCAATGCTTTACAATTTCTAAACCAGGATGTAACAAATGAGTGGCAGGATCTGCGAACCGAGGAAATACTGGAAAAAGCGGTCGCCCAGTGGGCGCTAAATAACGTACCGAAAATCCAGCATTCTCAAATGCGTCTCGCTGAGCTATGATTAGCCGCTATTTTTTGTCCTGAATTCTGAAACACACACTACCGAGGTGTACTATTTTTACCCGAGTCGCTAATTTTTGCCGTAAGGTGCTGAGCCGCGATGAGAGCATGGCGGATGACGTCATTGTTCAAAACCCGATGTCGGTTATTCCGCGCGAGCAGCATGCTATTTCCCGCAAAGATATCAGTGAAAACGCCCTGAAGGTGCTCTATCGCCTGAATAAAGCCGGCTATGAGGCCTATCTCGTGGGTGGCGGGGTGCGTGATTTACTGCTGGGCCAAAAACCGAAAGATTTTGACGTGACCACCAGCGCCACGCCTGAGCAGGTGCGTAAATTATTCCGCAACTGCCGCCTGGTCGGTCGTCGCTTCCGTCTTGCTCACGTCATGTTTGGCCCCGAAATCATCGAAGTCGCAACCTTCCGTGGTCATCACGAAGGCAACCCGCCTGACCGTACCACGTCTCAGCAGGGTCAGAACGGCATGCTGCTGCGCGACAACATCTTTGGCTCTATCGAAGAAGATGCCCAGCGCCGCGATTTCACTATCAACAGCCTGTATTACAGCGTGGCTGACTTTACCGTTCGCGATTTCGTCGGTGGCGTGCCGGATCTGAAAGCGGGTTTAATCCGCCTGATCGGTACCCCGGAAACCCGCTACCGTGAAGATCCAGTGCGCATGCTGCGCGCCGTGCGCTTTGCCGCTAAGCTGGATATGCGTATCAGCGCAGAAACCGCCGAGCCGATCCCGCGCCTGGCGACGCTGATCAACGATGTGCCGCCGGCACGTCTGTTTGAAGAAGCGCTGAAGCTGCTGCAGGCGGGCTACGGTTTTGAAACCTACAAGCTACTGCGCGAATATGGCCTGTTCCAGCCCTTGTTCCCGAGCATCACGCGTAACTTCACCGAACAGGGTGACAGCGCGATGGAGCGCATCATTGACCAGGTGCTGAAGAACACCGACAACCGCATTCATAACGATATGCGCGTTAACCCGGCGTTCCTCTTTGCCGCGATGTTCTGGTATCCGCTGCTGGAAATGGCGCAGAAAATTGCCCAGGAAAGCGGTCTGGCCTATCACGATGCCTTTGCGCTGGCGACCAACGACGTGCTGGATGAAGCCTGCCGCTCGCTGGCGATCCCGAAACGCATTACCACGCTGGTACGTGATATCTGGCAGCTTCAGCTGCGGATGTCCCGTCGTCAGGGCAAGCGTGCCTGGAAGTTAATGGAGCATCCAAAATTCCGTGCGGCTTACGATCTGATGGCCCTGCGCGCAGAAGCGGAAAGCGACCAGGAACTGCAGCGTCTGGTGCAGTGGTGGGGTGAGTTCCAGGTTTCTGCTCCGCCGGCGCAAAAAGACATGCTGACCGATCTGGATGAAGAGCCGACCCCGCGTCGCCGTCATCGTCGTCCACGTAAACGTGCTCCACGTCGCGAAGGCGCCGCATGACGTTAGCGTTTATCGCCATCGGCAGCAATCTGGCCTCTCCGCTGGAGCAGGTCAACGCTGCCGTACAGGCGATGGGTGACATCCCGCAGACCCGCGTTGTCGCTCTCTCCGCATTCTATCGCACCCCCCCGCTCGGTCCGCAGGATCAGCCCGACTACCTCAACGCCGCCATTGCACTGGACACTATCCTCAGCGCCGACGCGCTGCTGGACCATACCCAGCGCATTGAGCTGCAGCAGGGCCGCGTTCGCAAGGCTGAACGCTGGGGACCGCGCACCCTGGATTTAGACATCATGTTGTTCGGTGATGAGGTGATCCACAGCGAGCGCCTGACGGTGCCGCATTACGACATGAAACGTCGCGGCTTTATGCTCTGGCCGCTGTTTGAAATCGCCCCCCAGCTCACCTTCCCCGATGGCGAAACGCTCAGTGCCGTTTTGCAGCAGCTTAACGCCGAAAAACCTGCCCGCTGGTAGTCTTTCCCTTCCACAATAAACCGCAAAACATTTGTGGTTTGCTGGTGACCTAAAATCATTGTTCCCCCGAATCTTACTGTTAAAATGCGCAAAGATTCGCTTTGGGCTATCAGGAAACAGTATGAAACCAACCTCCATCTCCACCTTGCAGAAATGCAAACAGGACAAGCAGCGCTTCGCTACCATTACCGCCTATGACTACAGCTTCGCCAAACTGTTTGCCGAAGAAGGGATTAACGTCATGCTGGTCGGCGACTCGTTAGGGATGACGGTCCAGGGACATGACTCCACTCTGCCAGTGACGGTAGAAGATATTGCTTATCACACCCGCGCGGTGCGTCGCGGTGCACCGGCCTGCCTGCTGCTCGCCGATCTGCCCTTTATGGCCTACGCCACGCCGGAACAGGCCTTTGAAAACGCCGCTATCGTGATGCGCGCCGGAGCCAATATGGTCAAAGTGGAAGGCGGCGCCTGGCTTACCGATACGGTAAAAATGCTTACTGAACGCGCGGTGCCGGTCTGCGGCCATCTGGGATTAACCCCGCAGTCGGTCAATATCTTTGGCGGGTACAAAGTCCAGGGTCGCGGCGATGCGGGGCAAACCCTGTTTGACGACGCGCTGGCCATCGAAGCCGCAGGCGCGCAGTTGCTGGTGCTGGAGTGCGTGCCGGTGGTGCTGGCGAAGCGCATCACCGAGGCGCTCTCCATTCCGGTGATCGGCATTGGCGCAGGCAACGTCACTGACGGCCAGATCCTGGTAATGCACGATGCGTTTGGCATTACAGGCGGTCATATTCCTAAATTTGCCAGGAATTTCCTCAGCGACGCAGGCGACATGCGCGGCGCGGTCAGGCAGTATATTGCCGATGTTGAGTCCGGCGTTTATCCGGGTGAAGAACACAGTTTCCAGTAAGGAGTCTTGTTGTGCTAATCATTGAAACTCTGCCGCTGCTGCGCCAGCATATCCGCCGTCTGCGCCAGGAAGGAAAACGTATCGCGCTGGTGCCGACCATGGGCAACCTGCACGACGGCCACATGAAGCTGGTCGAAGAGGCCAAAGCCCGTGCCGATGTGGTGGTGGTCAGCATTTTCGTTAACCCGATGCAGTTTGATCGTGCCGACGATCTGGCGCGCTACCCGCGCACCCTACAGGAAGATTGCGAGAAGCTGAAAAAGCATCACGTCGATTTTGTCTTCTCCCCGGCCCCGGCCGACATTTACCCGAAAGGCACTGAAGAGGCTACCTACGTTGACGTGCCGGGCATCTCCACCATGCTCGAAGGCGCCAGCCGTCCGGGTCATTTCCGCGGCGTTTCGACCATCGTCAGCAAGCTGTTTAACCTGGTTCAGCCTGATATCGCCTGCTTCGGCGAGAAAGATTTCCAGCAGCTGGCGTTAATTCGCAAAATGGTCGCCGACATGGGTTACGACATCGAGGTCGTGGGCGTGCCGATCGTGCGCGCCAAAGACGGCCTGGCGCTGAGCTCCCGCAATGGCTATCTCACCGCTGACCAGCGCAAAATTGCGCCGGGTTTAAGCAAAGTGATGAATAGCATGGCAGAACAGCTGGTGGCAAAGGCGTTAACGGCGGAAGAGATTATCGCCCTTGCTGAACAGGCGCTTAACGATAAAGGCCTGCGTGCGGATGACGTGCAAATCCGTGATGCCGACACGCTGCTTGAGTACACCGACGCCAGCAAACGTGCGGTAATCCTGGTGGCCGCATGGCTCGGTCAGGCGCGTCTCATCGATAACAAAGTGATCGACCTGGCGTAGTCCCCTTCCCTGGCCTCTCCTGCGGGAGGGGCTAATGCATGATGATTAAAGGTAAACGTAATGATTCGCAAAATGCTGCAAGGTAAGCTTCACCGTGTGAAAGTCACTCAGGCCGATCTGCACTATGAAGGTTCATGCGCGATCGATCAGGATTTTCTCGACGCGGCGGGTATTCTGGAAAACGAAGCCATTGATATCTGGAACGTGAATAATGGTAAGCGCTTCTCAACCTACGCCATCGCGGGTGAGCGCGGGTCAAAAATCATCTCCGTTAACGGCGCGGCGGCACACTGTGCCAGCGTGGGGGATATCGTGATTATCGCCAGCTTCGTGATGATGTCAGATGAAGAAGCACGCCGCTGGCAGCCAAAAGTGGCCTACTTTGAAGGCGACAATGAGATGAAACGTCTCGCAAAGGCGATCCCGGTCCAGGTTGCCTGATCTTTACCCTCGCGGCTGATTGCTGATCAGCCGCGACATCGCCTCTAAAGAGTCCGTTCTGAGAACGTACAGACGCTTCAGCAAGAACGGATTATCCCCAGGTTTCACCTTCCCTTTCACCGTCGTCACCGCCAGATGAAACCCAGCGTCGTTTGCCGCCTTCACCGCGTCATCGTCATATCCGCCAAAAGGATAGGAGAGATAGAGTACATGCGGGTTGAACTGGGACAATGCCCGGCGCGAATGTTTAAAGTCCATCACAATATTCGCGTAGCTGCGGCTTAGCAAAATGGGGTGTCTGGCATTGTCGACCCGATGCAGAAAGTGGGTGTGCGACTGAACATCAAATACGTCCTGAATCCCTTTCAGCTCGGAAATGCTCATAAACTGCAGAGACCTCGGATTCCAGGCAAGCGGATGCGCTTTAATACGCGACGAGATAATAAATGCGGTGGCCTTAAAGCCATAGGCTTTTAGGATCGGGTACGCATAGCGGCTGACCGACTTCAGGCCGTCGTCAAAGGTGATCACCACCGCCCGCGCGGGCAGGTTCATCTTGTTACGCACGTAGCCTTCCAGCTGATACATCGTCAGGGTGGTGTAACCTTGATCGCGCAGCCAGGCCATCTGGTTGCTGAAGGCGCGCACGCTGGTGGTCGTGGAGGTATGACGGAAGCGGGTGTTCTCTTCATCGCGCAGAATGTGGTGATAGGTCAGCACCGGCAGGCCGTTGTCCTCCTGCGCATCGAGGCTGCTTACCCAGGCCAGCCGGTTGCCAATGCGGATCTGATACCAGGTCTGATTGAGCCTATCCTTGAGCTTGCTGAGGATCGGATAACGCAGGTTGTCAGCCAGAGTGCCAAAGGGGGCGCTGCCGCCATTCGGCGCAGTGTAGACCGGGGTGTCCTTCCAGGTGATCAAGTTCTGGTTGCTGAGCGACTTGTTGAGATCGCCGAGGCTGTCCTCGACGCGCTGTTTCCCCTGCACCTCTTCCAGATGGCCTTTATCGATAAAGCCGGTGCCAAAGCCGAAGCGAAACTCATAGTAGTCTGCATCGGTAGGTACCACGGCAATGATTTGACCAGCGCGGACATTGCCGACCGTCACAACCCGGTTGCCGACCTGGGCCCAGATTGCGGCACTTTCGGTGGTTTGCATATAGCGGGCCGGGAGCCCTTGTTGGCTTAACAGGCTGGCAGACGCGCCGCCGGAGACCAGCAGCAAAAGCAGGAGACAAATACGCGAGAACATAAGGAGTTATTCAGTACGGTGAACTGTCGCCATTGTAACAAAAGCGACAGCAATACCAATGTTTAATATTTCTACAGCGGGTAGTGCAGGACGAAAGGCGGGTTTTTCTGCTGCTGATGCCACAGGCTGCTGACATCCGGTGCACCCCGGGCGACAATGGTATTGCGAAAGCCAACGCTGTCGGTCAGGTCGCGCAGCGGATACAAGCTCTCCAGCAGCGGATAGCTGATCCCGGAGATCACTTCGCGTTTGTCATGCTTGTGACTGAGCAGCGCCGCCGCGCGATAAGGTGCGGCCCCGGCGATGTCGGTCAGAAAGATCACCCCATTGCCGCTGTCGGCCTGATGCTGAGCATCGCACATCATCCGGCTAAGCATATTGCAGCTGAGTCCGCGCCAGTAGTTAACCACCTGGCACTGTACCAGCGGCCCAAACCGGACAGCGAGTTGATCCGCCATCTTTTGCGCATGTTCATCATGGCACGTAATTACCCAACCCAGCATCGTCACCTCTCCTCAGAAGGGAGTAGTGTAACCGGTTGCGGGGGGACAAGGCTGACAGTAGTCAATAAACGGCCCGGCGGGCGGAACGCCGCCGGGCCGGTGGATCAGGTGCGTAATCCGCGTCCGCGCTGGATCAGATACCAGCACAGCAGATAGAAACCGACGATAAAGACGGACAGCACGCCCACGGTGGTGAACAGCGGCACATCGCTGATCCCGAGGAAGCCAAAGCGGAAGCCGCTGATCATATAGACGATAGGGTTAAGATGCGACAGCGCCTGCCAGAACGGCGGCAGCAGCGTCAGGGAGTAAAACACCCCGCCAAGGTAGGTCAGCGGTGTCAGGACGAAGGTCGGTATCAGGCTGATATCGTCAAAGGTTTTGGCGAACACCGCATTCAGCAGACCGGCCATCGAGAACAGCACCGCCGTCAACAGCAGCGTCAGGCCGACAAACAGCCACGAGTGTACCTGGAACGGCACAAAGAACAGCGAAATCGCCGTCACCAGCACCCCCACACACAGGCCGCGCGCCACCCCACCGCCGACGTAGCCGGCGATAATCACGTGCGTCGGCACCGGGGCCACCAGCAGCTCTTCAATGTTGCGCTGGAACTTGGCGCTAAAGAATGACGAGGCGACGTTGGCGTAGGCGTTGGTGATCACCGCCATCATGATCAGGCCCGGCACGATAAACTGCATGTAGCTGAAGCCGTGCATCTCGCCGATCCGCGAGCCAATCAGGTTGCCGAAGATAATGAAGTAGAGCGTCATGGTGATCACCGGCGGCACCAGGGTCTGGATCCAGATGCGCATAAAGCGGTTGATCTCTTTGGCCCAGATACTTTTCAGCGCCACCCAGTAAAGCTGCGTCATGCGCGATCTCCTTGTTTTTCATGGACCAGCGAGACGAACAGCTCTTCCAGTCGGTTAGCTTTGTTACGCATACTCAGGACCTGAATCCCCTGCTGGCTCAGCTGGCTGAACACGCTGTTGATCCCCTGCTCGCGCAGCACTTCCACTTCCAGCGTCGAGGTATCCACCAGTCGATACTGATAGCCTTCCAGCTTCGGCAGGGCGCTTTTGGCCGCCAGATCGAGAATAAAGGTTTCCGATTTCAGCTTGGAGAGCAGGTTTTTCATCGAGGTGTTTTCCACCAGTCCACCGTGCTGAATGATACCGATGTTGCGACACAGCATCTCCGCCTCTTCCAGATAGTGGGTGGTGAGAATGATGGTGGTGCCTTTGTCGTTTAAATCCTTCAAAAAGCCCCACATTGAGCGGCGCAGTTCGATATCCACCCCGGCGGTAGGCTCATCGAGGATCAGCAGTTTTGGCTCATGCATCAGCGCGCGGGCGATCATCAGACGGCGCTTCATACCGCCGGACAACATACGCGCACGTTCGTTGCGTTTTTCCCACAGATCGAGCTGTTTCAGATACTTTTCGCTGCGCTCAACCGCCTCTTTACGCTCCACGCCGTAGTAACCCGCCTGGTTAACCACAATCTGCTGCACGGTCTCAAACGGATTGAAGTTAAACTCCTGCGGTACCAGTCCCAGCTGGCGTTTGGCGTTGACTACATCCTTTTCCAGATCGTAGCCAAACACGCTCACCCGACCGGAGGATTTATTCACCAGCGAGCTGATAATGCCGATGGTGGTGGATTTTCCTGCCCCGTTAGGCCCCAGAAGCGCATAAAAATCACCGGCTTCGACTTTAAGATCTATCCCGCGCAGGGCCTTAACGCCCCCCGGATAGGTTTTTGTAAGCTGCTCGAGCTCCAGTGCAATTGTCATGAAGTAGACTTACCCATTGTTCTGACACGCGATGTGTTGGTTTAAAAAAAAATCGAGTTGCCCTATATTAGCGCAACGCACTCACTCGGTTACAGGTCGTTACCCCTCCATGAATGACATAGATACACTCATCAGCAATAACGCACTATGGTCAAAGATGCTGCTGGAAGAAGATTCCGGATTTTTTGAGAAACTGGCTCTGGCGCAGAAACCACGCTTTCTATGGATTGGATGCTCCGACAGCCGCGTACCTGCTGAACGTCTGACGGGCCTCGAACCTGGCGAACTGTTTGTACACCGTAACGTTGCCAACCTGGTTATTCACACCGACCTGAACTGCCTGTCTGTGGTTCAGTATGCGGTGGATGTGCTGGAAGTCGAACACATCATTATCTGCGGCCACTACGGCTGCGGTGGTGTACAGGCGGCGGTTGAGAATCCGGAACTGGGTCTGATCGACAACTGGCTGCTGCACATCCGTGATATCTGGTTCAAACATAGCTCACTGCTGGGCGCGATGCCGCAGGAACGTCGTCTGGATACCCTGTGTGAACTGAACGTGATGGAGCAGGTGTACAACCTCGGCCACTCCACCATTATGCAGTCCGCCTGGAAGCGCGGACAGAAAGTGACCATTCACGGTCTGGCTTACGGCATTCACGACGGCCTGCTGCGCGACCTGGAAGTGACCGCCACCAACCGCGAAACGCTGGAGCAGCGTTACCGTCAGGGTGTGTCTAACCTGATGCAGAAACACGTCAACCACAAGTAAACAAAAGCCGGGATAACCCGGCGTTCTCTTTTACTCGTCCAGCAGCACGACTTTGCCGACATACGGCAGATGGCGATAGCGCTGTGCATAGTCGATGCCATAGCCCACCACGAACTCATCCGGGATCGAGAATCCGACAAACTCAACCGGCACGTTCACTTCGCGGCGGGTCGGTTTATCCAGCAGGGTACAAATCGCCAGCGATTTTGGTCCACGCAGGCTCAGGATTTCGCGCACTTTCGACAAGGTGTTACCGGAGTCGATGATGTCCTCGACGATTAACACGTCTTTGCCGCGAATATCTTCATCCAGATCTTTGAGAATTTTCACATCACGGGTGGTCGACATACCGCTGCCGTAGCTGGAGGCGGTCATAAAATCGACTTCATGGGACACCTGCACTTCACGGCACAGATCGGCCATAAACATGAAGGAACCGCGTAACAGACCCACCAGCACCATCTCGCTGCCGCTGTCTTTATAGTGTTCGGTAATTTGACGACCGAGTTCTTCGATACGCGCTTTGATCTCCGCTTCCGGGATCATCACTTCAACAGTATGTTTCATTTTACTAACCGTATGATTTTAGAACAAATATCTCAATGCCGAAAATTCAGCGTCCGACATCGCTGCATAAGCCGTGAAGTATACCAGCAAATAGATTCTCCTGGCGCATGAGTTCACAAAAGCCAGATTTGTGATTCCGATCACACTTGTTAAGACCTATACTTAATTGCTACTAAAAAATTAATGAAACTTAAAGAGTGTCTTTATGGCGGAAACAAAAAAACAACATTCACGACTCCTCGTTGTGTTAACAGCGCTGTTCGCAGCTTTTTGCGGACTGTATTTACTCATCGGCGGAGCCTGGCTTGTCGCCATTGGCGGCTCCTGGTATTACCCTGTTGCTGGCCTGGTGATGCTCGGCGTCACCGTTCTGTTATGGCGCAGTAAACAATCGGCCCTGTGGCTCTATGCCGTCCTGCTGCTGGCCACCATGATCTGGGGCGTGTGGGAAGTCGGCTTCGACTTCTGGGCGCTAACCCCGCGCAGCGATATCCTCGTCTTCTTCGGCATCTGGCTAATCCTGCCATTTGTCTGGCGTCGACTGATGGTGCCTTCCAGCGGTGCTGTGACGGCGCTGGTGGTGGCGTTACTGATCACCGGCGGGATGCTGACCTGGGCGGGCTTTAACGATCCGCAGGAAGTGAAAGGCACGTTGAATGCCGACTCCACGCCTGCGGCGGCGATCTCTGAGGTGGCCGATGCCGACTGGCCTGCCTACGGTCGTAATCAGGAAGGTCAACGCTACTCCCCGCTGAAGCAGATTAATGCCGATAACGTGCACAATCTGAAAGAAGCCTGGGTGTTCCGCACCGGCGACCTGAAGCAGCCTAACGATCCGGGTGAACTGACCAACGAAGTGACCCCCATCAAAGTGGGCAACATGCTCTATCTCTGTACCGCACACCAGCGTCTGTTCGCTCTGGATGCGGCGACCGGGAAAGAGAAATGGCACTACGATCCGCAGCTGAATACCAATACCTCGTTCCAGCACGTGACCTGCCGTGGCGTCTCTTACCACGAAGCGCGTGCCGATAACGCCAGCCCGGAGGTGATTGCCGATTGTCCACGCCGCATCATGCTGCCGGTGAACGACGGTCGACTGATTGCCCTTAATGCCGAAACCGGCAAGCTGTGCGAAACCTTCGCCAACAAAGGCGTTCTGAATCTGCAGACCAACATGCCGGATACCACCCCGGGTCTGTATGAACCGACCTCGCCGCCGATCATCACCGATAAAACCATCGTGATTGCCGGTTCGGTTACCGATAACTTCTCGACCCGCGAAACCTCCGGCGTGATCCGCGGTTTTGACGTGAATACCGGTAAACTGCTGTGGGCCTTCGATCCTGGCGCGAAAGATCCTAACGCCATTCCGTCGGATGAGCACACCTTCACCTTTAACTCGCCAAACTCCTGGGCACCAGCCGCCTATGATGCGAAGCTGGACCTGGTCTATCTGCCGATGGGCGTGACCACGCCGGATATCTGGGGCGGTAACCGCACGCCAGAGCAGGAGCGTTATGCCAGCTCCGTACTGGCGCTGAACGCGACCACCGGGAAACTGGCCTGGAGCTATCAGACCGTTCACCACGATCTGTGGGATATGGATATGCCGTCCCAGCCAACGCTGGCGGACATTACCGTAAACGGTAAAACGGTTCCGGTGGTGTATGCCCCGGCGAAAACCGGCAACATCTTTGTGCTGGACCGTCGTACCGGCGAGCTGGTGGTCCCTGCCCCGGAAAAACCGGTACCGCAGGGTGCGGCGAAAGGCGACTACGTCACTAAAACCCAGCCGTTCTCGGACCTGAGCTTCCGTCCGAAGAAAGATCTGACCGGGGCGGACATGTGGGGTGCCACCATGTTCGACCAGCTGGTGTGCCGCGTGATGTTCCATCAGCTGCGCTATGACGGCATCTTCACCCCGCCGTCCGAGCAGGGCACGCTGGTGTTCCCGGGGAACCTGGGGATGTTCGAATGGGGCGGTATCTCTGTCGATCCAAACCGTCAGGTGGCAATTGCCAACCCAATGGCGCTGCCGTTTGTCTCGAAGCTGATCCCACGCGGCCCGGGCAACCCGATGGAACAACCGAAAGACGCTAAAGGCAGCGGGACCGAAGCCGGTATCCAGCCGCAGTACGGCGTACCCTTTGGCGTGACGCTGAACCCGTTCCTGTCACCGTTTGGCCTGCCGTGTAAACAGCCTGCCTGGGGTTATATTTCCGCGCTGGATCTGAAAACCAATCAGGTGGTATGGAAAAAACGTATTGGTACCCCACAGGACAGCATGCCGTTCCCGATGCCGATCCCGGTGCCGTTCAACATGGGTATGCCGATGCTGGGTGGGCCAATTTCCACCGCCGGTAACGTGCTGTTCATTGGTGCAACCGCCGATAACTATCTGCGTGCGTACAACATGAGCAACGGCGAGAAGCTGTGGCAGGGCCGTCTGCCTGCCGGTGGCCAGGCCACGCCGATGACCTATGAAGCCAATGGCAAGCAGTTCGTGGTTATCTCAGCGGGCGGTCATGGTTCGTTTGGCACGAAGATGGGCGACTACATTGTGGCTTATGCGTTACCGGATGACGCGAAGTAATCTTACCGGGATGCCAGCCCAATAATAAACGCCCGGAAGTCATGACTTCCGGGCGTTTTTTTATCGTGCGTTTTATTGATCAAACCGCAGTGAGAGCAGAGACGCTTTCGCCATCTCCTGATACTGAATCTCTGACGATTTCGGCATATTAAAGAGCACCTGAACCGCCTTATCATCCCGGGATGTCACCAGTAACCGGTTAAAGGTAGCTGTATTTTCACCTTCGTACGGCGTGCTGAAACTGATGAGCCAGCCTTTATGGCTATCAACCGTTGCGGCTTCCGCCGTAGGGTTAAACTTACTCATCGTGAACATCGTGACTTTTTTAAACAAATTCAGACTGTCCTGGGTTAATACCGTGCGTCCCGCCGTAATACTTAACAGCATATCGCTGTTTTCATTGCTGAAAACCACCTGGGGATCATCGTCAGAGGAAAAGTCTGCTTTCATCTTCTCGTCTGATATCCGCGTAAAACCTTGCGGGATTTCGATACTGAGCTTCAGTTCAGGGAAAGAAACACGCGCCAAAGGGATCCCGGCGTGCGCGTAGCTGGTGACAAAAAAAGCCAGGCACAGCGCGATTAACCTACGGTAAATATCCATTTTACCTCGTCCATAGCCAACAAAATTGCAGTGTAATAGCAAACGAGTGACGCCAACATCGACATTCAGGGAATAACGCGTACTTAAGACACCGTAAACCCTAACATCATACCGGTGTCTTCGTGCTCCAGCAGATGGCAATGCGCCATATACATCTGCTCTTTCGGGGCTTCGTGGTCAAACTTCACCAGCACTTCACTTACCGCCCCTTCCACACGCACCGTATCTTTCCAGCCTGCGCGATGCGCCGCTGGCGGTTTGCCGTTTTCAGAAATAATGCGGAACTGCGTACCGTGGATGTGGAACGGATGCAGCATCATGTCGCCCTCGCCTGAGATCGTCCAGCGCTCGAACTGTCCCCGGCTGGCGGTAAAGATCGGCGTCGTCATGTCGAAAGCTTTACCGTTGATCATGTTGGCATTATGGAAATCAAAGCCTTTCCCGCCATGGTTCATGTTGCCCATCTTGCCGTGATCCATGCTGCCCATATCGCCATGGCCCATCATCTGACCGTGTTCCATTCCACTCATTGCCTGATTACCGTACTTCTTCATCAGCGCCTGCATCCCCATCATGTCGAGCATCGGATCCATCGACAGCTGCTGTTTCCGCTGAGTCATCCCCTCCAGTGACGGCAAAGTCGGCATGTTGGTCAGCGTATCCGGCAATGCGCCCGATGCCGTCACCAGCAGCGGCTGAATACGCAGCACCGGCTGCGGCTTATCGAATGGCGCCACGGCCATCCCCATCTGGCTGACCGGCAGGGTGATCAGGTCAAACGGCTTGCCGTCACTGATATCCACCAGCACTTCAAAGCGCTCGCCCATCAGCATCGGCAGCTCGGTTACGTTGACCGGTTCGGCCAGCAGGCCGCCGTCGCTGGCGACCACATACAGCGGGCGCTTATCGCTGGCAGCAAAGTTGAGCGACCGGGCGTTACAGCCATTGAGCAGGCGCAAGCGCAGCCAGCCCTTTGGCGCGTTATGCTGCGGATAAAGGGCACCGTTGGTCAGCAGCGTGTCGCCAAACCAGCCGACGGCGGCGGTCATCACATCCAGTTGATAATCGATCTGCCCGTCAGCGGTAAATTTTTTGTCCTGCACGATCACCGGGACATCGTCGATCCCCCACTGCTTTGGAAGGCGCAGCAGGCGGCTTTCATCATCTTCAATCAGTACCAGACCGGCCAGCCCCATCGCCACCTGACGCCCGGTTTTACCGTGCTGATGCGGGTGGAACCAGCAGGTCGCCGCCCGCTGGTCCGGAGTAAAGGTGACGCTGCGCTTGCCGCCAGGTGTAATCACGCCGTGCGGTCCACCGTCCACCTCCCCCGGCACTTCGAGTCCGTGCCAGTGCAGAGTCGTCTCTTCATCGAGGGTATTGTGGATATTCACGGTCAGCGCTTGTCCTTTGCGCAGCGAGATCGCCGGGCCCAGCAGATTGCCGTTATATCCCCAGGTGGTGGCGTTGTGCGGGCCAAAGGCGGTTTTCCCGGCCTGCACCACCAGCTGAACCTGATTGCGCGCATCGGGGGTGAGTAAATTCGGGATCGGCAAAACGGGCCGTTCGGCCGCAAAAGCAGCGCGGCTCCAGAGCGGGAGGGCGCTGGCCACGCCCAGCGCGGCAGAATATTTCAAAAAATCACGACGTTGCATGTTCATTTCCTTATTTCCAGCAGGCGATCCTGTCAGCATAAACCCTCCCCCAACCGGAAGGTCAAGATAAGCCGAAACAATAAAGATCGTCGCTCCGTCACCAGGTGTGCTAACGTTGAATTTCCGCAACGTATTGGTAGAGGCAATGAAGACGTTTTTTCGAACAATTCTGTTCACCACCCTGATGATTAGTGGCGCCAACAGCTATGCGCTCAGTGAAAATGAAGCCGAAGACATGGCTGATCTGACGGCTGTGTTTGTTTTTCTGAAAAACGATTGCGGATACCAGAATTTACCCAACGGGCAGATTCGTCGTGCGCTGGTCTTTTTTGCCCAGCAGAACCAGTGGGATCTGAGCAACTACGACAGTTTTGACATGAAGGCGCTCGGTGAAGACAGCTATCGCGATCTCAGCGGGATCGGCATCCCTACCGCCAAAAAATGCAAATCGCTGGCGCGCGACTCCCTGAGCCTCCTCGCCTACGTGAAATAACCTTTCCGACGCCTCTTTGTGAACGCTATGGCCGTGCAACCACGGTCATTGTTAGCTATGATGTTGCGCTCTTTTTATGCGGACGTTAACAAAAGAGGTATCAGCCGATGGCCGACAACAGAGTGTGGCATGAAACGCTGCATGACCAGTTTGGACAGTACTTTGCCGTTGATAACGTGCTCTATCATGAGAAAACCGATCACCAGGATTTGATCATTTTTGAAAACGCCGCCTTTGGCCGCGTGATGGCGCTGGACGGTGTGGTGCAAACCACCGAACGCGATGAATTCATCTATCACGAGATGATGACCCACGTGCCGCTGCTGGCGCACGGCAATGCAAAACATGTGCTGATTATCGGCGGTGGCGACGGTGCCATGCTGCGCGAAGTTTCCCGCCATAAATCCATTGAACGTATCACCATGGTCGAGATCGACGCGGGCGTGGTCTCTTTCTGCCGCCAGTACCTGCCGAATCACAACGCCGGTAGCTACGACGATCCGCGCTTTACGCTTGTGATTGACGACGGCGTCAATTTTGTTAACCAGACGGCGCAAACCTTCGACGTGATCATCTCTGATTGCACCGATCCGATTGGCCCCGGTGAGAGCCTGTTTACCTCGGCGTTCTATGAAGGCTGCAAACGATGCCTGAACCCTGGCGGGATCTTCGTGGCGCAGAACGGCGTTTGCTTCCTGCAGCAGGATGAAGCCATTGACAGCCACCGCAAGCTGAGCCACTACTTCTCTGATGTCAGCTTCTATCAGGCGGCCATCCCTACCTACTACGGCGGGGTGATGACCTTCGCGTGGGCTACGGACAATGACGCCCTGCGCCATCTCTCAACCGGGATCATTCAGGCACGCTTCCAGCAGGCCAACTTAACCTGCCGCTATTACAATCCGGCCGTTCATACCGCAGCCTTTGCCTTACCGCAATATTTGCACGATGCGCTGCTTCAAGGGGGTGAATGAATTGAAAAAGCTGAAACTGCATGGCTTTAACAACCTGACCAAAAGCCTGAGTTTTTGTATTTACGATATCTGCTACGTCAAAACGGCGGAAGAGCGCGATGGTTATATCGCCTATATCGATGAACTCTATAACGCCAACCGTCTGACCGAGATCCTGTCAGAAACCTGTTCAATTATCGGCGCCAACATCCTCAACATCGCGCGTCAGGATTATGAACCGCAGGGAGCCAGCGTCACTATTCTGGTCAGCGAAGAGCCCGTTGACCCTACCCTTATCGACAACACCGAGCACCCCGGCCCGCTGCCGGAAGCGGTGGTCGCGCATCTCGATAAGAGCCATATCTGCGTGCATACCTACCCGGAGAGCCACCCGGAGGGCGGACTGTGTACCTTCCGCGCCGATATTGAAGTCTCCACCTGCGGGGTGATTTCACCCCTGAATGCGCTGAACTATCTGATTCATCAACTTGAGTCCGACATCGTCACCGTTGACTATCGCGTGCGCGGCTTTACCCGTGATATCAACGGCATGAAGCATTTCATCGATCATGAAATAAACTCTATTCAGAACTTCATGTCCGCAGACATGAAGGCGCTGTATGACATGGTGGACGTGAACGTGTACCAGGAGAATATCTTCCACACCAAGATGCTGCTTAAGGAGTTCGACCTTAAGCACTACATGTTCCACACCCGCCCGGAAGATTTAAGCGAAAATGAGCGTAAGGCCATCACTGACCTGCTGTGGAAAGAGATGCGCGAAATTTACTCCGGCCGCAATATTACGACCGTGTAAAACGCCTGTGGAGCAGGGAGGCTCCCGACGTTACTTCTGTTTCATGAAAGTGCGGTACGCCGCCACCACCTGAAGGAAATCCTCTACGCCGCACAGCGACAGGCTCTCTTCATCGTAGTAGTTCATCCCCTCTTCCATCTCATCACCTGAAAATTCAAGCTGATTGGCACGCACCATGACCTCTTCACCATCCAGCCATAGCGTGTATTCATGGCCAATGCGTTGCCAGGATCGCTCGCTGCCTTTAACCTCGTGCGCCGCCTGCTCCACTTCATCGAGCAAGGCCAGGTTCTCTTTCACTTCCTCATTGAACCAGTGACCGACCACTTCGTGGCCCATCGACATACGCACTTTCACCACCCCGGTGATATCACGCAGAAATTCGTAATCCATAGTATTTTCCTCTGCAAAGCCCTTGGCGTAATTATCGCAGATAGAAAGGAGATAAAAAGCGGGAAGGGTGTCAGGAGTGGAAAATAAAAAACCCTCACCCTCTCCCTAAAAGGGAGAGGGTGAGGGTTTGCTGTTTATACTGCGGTCTGGAAAATAACGCCGTCCGCTTTCTCAGTGTACTGAGAGAGCTGATCGAAGTTCAGATAGCGATAGGTATCCACCGCCGTCTTATCTACCTGCGCCACGAAGGTCTGGTACTCTTCCGGCGTTGGCAGTTTGCCAATCAGCGCCGAAACAGCCGCCAGCTCCGCAGAGGCCAGATAGACGTTGGCACCGGTACCTAAACGGTTCGGGAAGTTACGGGTCGAGGTGGAGACCACCGTCGCACCGTCAGCTACGCGCGCCTGGTTGCCCATACACAGGGAACAGCCAGGGATTTCAATACGCGCACCGCTCTTACCAAACACGCTGTAGTAACCCTCTTCGGTCAGCTGCGCCGCATCCATACGGGTTGGCGGTGCCACCCACAGACGGGTCGGCAGCTGGCCTTTATGGGTATCCAGCAGTTTACCGGCAGCACGGAAGTGACCGATGTTGGTCATGCATGAACCGATAAACACTTCGTCGATCTGTTCGCCCTGTACCGCAGAGAGCGGACGCGCATCGTCCGGATCGTTCGGCGCACACAGGATCGGCTCTTTGATATCCGCCAGATCGATGTCGATGATCGCAGCATATTCTGCGTCGGCATCGGCTTCCAGCAGCTGCGGATCTGCCAGCCATTTTTCCATGCCCTGCACGCGACGCTCCAGCGTACGGCGGTCGCCGTAGCCTTCGGCAATCATCCACTTCAGCAGCACGATGTTAGACGTCAGATACTCTTCAATCGGCGCCTGGTTCAGCTTGATGGTACAGCCTGCAGCAGAACGTTCAGCAGAGGCATCGGTCAGTTCGAACGCCTGCTCTACTTTCAGATCCGGCAGACCTTCGATCTCGAGGATGCGACCCGAGAAGATGTTGATCTTCCCTTTTTTCTCAACGGTCAGCAGGCCCTGTTTGATCGCGTACAGCGGGATCGCGTGGACCAGATCGCGCAGGGTGATGCCCGGCTGCATTTTGCCTTTAAAGCGCACCAAAACGGATTCCGGCATGTCCAGCGGCATCACGCCCGTCGCCGCAGCAAACGCCACCAGACCGGAGCCCGCCGGGAAGGAGATCCCAATCGGGAAGCGGGTGTGGGAGTCACCACCAGTACCCACGGTATCCGGCAACAGCATGCGGTTCAGCCAGGAGTGGATCACACCATCGCCCGGACGCAGCGAGACGCCGCCACGGTTCATAATGAAGTCCGGCAGCGTGTGGTGCGTGGTAACGTCAACCGGCTTCGGATACGCCGCGGTGTGGCAGAAGGACTGCATCACCAGGTCGGACGAGAAGCCCAGGCACGCCAGGTCTTTCAGTTCGTCACGGGTCATTGGCCCGGTGGTGTCCTGAGAACCGACGGAGGTCATCTTCGGCTCGCAGTACGCACCTGGACGAATCCCGGTTACGCCGCAGGCGCGGCCAACCATTTTCTGCGCCAGCGAATAACCGCGGGTGCTTTCGGCCACTTCTTTTGCCTGACGGAACACGTCGCTATGCGGCAGACCCAGCGCTTCACGCGCTTTGGTGGTCAGGCCACGACCGATGATCAGCGGGATACGGCCACCGGCACGCACTTCGTCCACCAGCACGTCGGTTTTCAGCTCAAAGCTGGCCAACAGTTCGTTGGTTTCGTGGTTGCGTACTTCACCTTTGAACGGATAAACGTCGATCACGTCGCCGGTATTCAGGTTGTTCACGTCTACTTCAATCGGCAGTGCGCCCGCATCTTCCATGGTATTGAAGAAGATAGGTGCGATTTTGCCACCGAGGCACAGACCGCCGCCGCGCTTGTTCGGCACATGAGGAATGTCATCCCCCATAAACCACAGTACGGAGTTGGTGGCGGATTTACGCGAAGAGCCGGTGCCGACCACATCGCCGACGTACGCCAGCGGGAAGCCTTTTTGCGCTAACGCTTCGATCTGTTTGATCGGGCCAACAGCACCCGGCTGATCCGGTTCAATGCCTTCGCGGGCGTTTTTCAGCATCGCCAGTGCGTGCAGAGGGATATCC
This sequence comes from Silvania sp., assembly GCF_051656365.1. Lineage (NCBI taxonomy): Bacteria > Pseudomonadati > Pseudomonadota > Gammaproteobacteria > Enterobacterales > Enterobacteriaceae > Silvania > Silvania sp. The sequence goes on from NZ_JBOGBT010000039.1 coordinate 28,826, forward strand.
GGGCGTGACCAGGCATCCGGGGCCGGAGACAGGTCATCAGTGTTGGTTTCGCCGGTCACTTTGAACACGGTGACGGTCATTTTTTCGGCAAGCGCAGGACGGCTCAGGAACCATTCGGCATCGGCCCAGGACTGCATCACCTGCTTCGCGTAGCGGTTACCCGCTTTCGCTTTCTCTTCGACATCGTAGAAGTTATCGAACATCAGCAGGGTGTGAGACAGCGCTTTGGCGGCAATCGGGGCCAGCACGTCGCTATCCAGCGCATCAATCAGCGGGTGAATGTTATAGCCGCCCTGCATGGTGCCGAGCAGTTCAATCGCTTTTTCAGGCGTGACCAGGGGGGAGGTTGCTTCGCCTTTGGCTACAGCAGCAAGGAAACCGGCTTTCACGTAGGCGGCTTCATCAACGCCTGGCGGAACACGGTTAATCAGCAGATCTAACAGGAATTCTTCTTCGCCCGCAGGCGGGTTTTTCAGCAGCTCGACGAGCCCAGCCATCTGGGTAGCATCTAAGGGTTTGGGTACAATTCCCTCGGCGGCACGTTCAGCTACGTGCTTACGGTATTCTTCTAGCACGACGGTTCTCCTCGCTCTCATTGTCATATGCGGCGGACGTTCTCTTCACGCTCCTGTGAGACAGCAGTTTGTAGTGTACATGCCCGATACCGCGCGGGCAGCATAGCAGGATTTCTGCACACTGTTAATCCGTTTACAAAAAAGCAACATTAAATTGTTTGCTGAATCGTTAAGAATGGTATAGCGGGAAGACGACGAGAAATTCAGGCACAAAAAAACCGCCTTCCAGGGGTTGATTGAGTGCTTTACGGCAAACCCCAACGCTTTTTTCGCCATCGGATATAATTGTGTAATAAATGCTCACATTCTTTATCCGGACTCAGCGGTAGATCCCCAATAAAAGTCAAAACTGTAAAACACGGGTGAATATACTCGCGGCAACAGAAACGCCTTACGGCACAGCTCTCGTCTCGTCGGAGTCACTTTATGAAGTTGCCTTTTAAGCCACATCTGCTTGTCCTTCTGTGCAGTACCGGGCTGTTTGCCGCGTCTGGCGTGATGTTCGTCAAAAGCCGTACAACGGAATCGCCCGCCGCCCCTGCTCCCGTTGTGCAACAACCTGTCGTCCCGGCGCCAGCCGCGCAACCCGCACCGGTTGTGGCACCAACCTATACCGCCGCGCAAATCGATCAGTGGGTCGCGCCCATTGCACTCTATCCGGACGCGCTGCTGTCGCAGATCCTGATGGCGTCGACCTACCCGGCCAACGTCATCCAGGCCGCGCAGTGGTCAGAGGACAACCCGAAGATGCAGGGTGATGCCGCCATTCAGGCGGTGGCAGGACAACCCTGGGATCCGAGCGTGAAGTCGCTGGTCGCCTTCCCACAGCTGATGTCGCTGATGGGGGAAAACCCGCCGTGGATCCAGAGCCTCGGCGATGCGTTTCTGGCCCAGCCGAAGGATGTGATGGACTCCGTGCAGCGCTTGCGCCTGCTGGCACAGCAAACCGGTGCGCTGCAGTCCACGCCTCAGCAGACGGTCACTACGGTCACTAAGCCTGAGCCGACAAAAACAACCCCTGCGGCACCCGCATCCACCACGACCACAACCGCCAGCCCAACGGTCATTAAGATTGAATCTGCCGATCCGCAGGTGGTGTATGTCCCGACGTATAACCCCAACACCGTCTACGGCACCTGGCCGAATACCAGCTATCCGCCGGTCTATTTACCGCCATCGCCCGGAGAGCAGTTCACCGACAGCCTGGTGAAAGGACTGGGCTTTAGCCTTGGTGTTGCCACTACTTACGCCATCTTCAGCAATATCGACTGGGATGACGATGACGACTGGGATCATCACCATGGCGATAACCACGGCGGCTATTCGCGCAACGGGGATAACAACATCAATATCAACGTTGATAACTTCAATAAAATCAGCGGTGAGCGCCTGACCGATGCCAACCGCGGCTGGCAGCATAATCCGACCTACCGTGGCGGGGTGCCGTACCCAACAAATCAGCTTAACAGCCGATTCCACTCCACCAATACGGCAACGGGGCTCAGCGCAACGCAGCCAAAAGCGGTCAATCGTGACAGTCAGCGTCAGGCGGCGATGACGCAGATGGAAAAATCGACCGGGAAGACCTTCCCGCAAACGCCGCGAGCCGGAACAAAAGACGCCCAGCGCCAGGCCTCGAACCAGCAGCTGAAGCAGATTTCCCAACGCAATAATTATCGAGGCTATGACACCAGCAAGCCGCAAGGCACGAAGCGTGCCGCCACCCAAACGCGTGAAAATCGTCAGACAACCGCACAAAGACAGGAAAAACGCGCTTCGCAACCCGCGCAGCAACAGCGTCATGTACAGCAGCGACACAGTCAGCCGCGCGCCAATGCGCTGAGCGGCAACGATAGCCGATCCGGGAACTGGCAAGCCCAGCAGCAGCGCGGTGCCCAGAGCCGCCAGCTTTCATCCCGCCATACCGAGCAACGCGCCGTCGCCAGACCACAGGGCAACGCCGGACAACGTGAATTCCGTCACCGTTAAGGGAGTCGACATGAAAAAGACAATACTGACTGGAATGGTGCTGTTCGCGGTCTCAACCTTTGCCTGCGCCAATCAGCCGTTCAGCACACCGGAGCAAGCCACCGATGCGCTGGCGAAGGCGATTATCGACAACAATGAGAGTGCCATGCGCCAGCTGCTCGGTGATGACTGGCGCGATTTTCTACCGCCGGAGGGCGTTGATCCCGACGCGGTGGACCGCTTTACTCGCGACTGGCGGGTGAAGCACCAGACGGTCACTCACGGCGACACGGCACACCTGCTGGTGGGCGAGAACAACTGGCAGTTGCCGGTTCCGGCGGTGAAAACGGCAGCAGGCTGGCAGTTTGATATGCGCGAAGCCGCCGAGGAGATCTTAACCCGGGAAATTGGCCGCAACGAGCTGGCCGCCATTGAGGCGCTGCATGCTTATGTCGACGCCCAGCAGGACTACTTTGCAATCAATGCACACTACGCCCAGAAAATTGTTAGCAGCGAAGGGAAAAAAGACGGTCTGTACTGGCCGGTTGCACCCGGGGAAGCCCCCAGTCCTCTCGGTCCGGCATTCAGTCCACCCCAGCCAGGAATGGGCTATCACGGCTACCATTTCCGCATCGTCCCGGACAGTGAAAGCGGCTTTGCGATGATCGCCTGGCCGGTCGACTATGGGCAGACGGGGGTAATGAGCTTTATGATTAATGGTTCGGATAAGGTCTGGCAGGCCAATCTTGGCGAGAAAACGACGGCGACGGTAAAAGCGATCCCTGCGTACAAGCTGGATGACCATTGGCAGCCTGTCGCACCCTAAATAACGCGTATAAAAAAAGCGGCTCAGAGGCCGCTTTTTTATGTCAGAAGAGGATTACTTCTTCTTCGCTTTCGCGTTTGGCAGGTCGGTGATGCTGCCTTCAAACACTTCTGCCGCCAGGCCAACAGACTCGTGCAGAGTCGGGTGAGCGTGGATGGTCAGCGCGATGTCTTCAGCGTCACAGCCCATTTCGATGGCCAGACCGATTTCACCCAGCAGCTCGCCGCCGTTGGTGCCGACAATCGCACCACCGATCACACGGTGAGTCTCTTTGTCGAAGATCAGTTTGGTCACGCCATCTGCGCAATCGGAAGCGATAGCACGGCCAGAAGCAGCCCACGGGAAGGTGGCTGTTTCATAGCTGATGCCTTTCTCTTTCGCTTCTTTCTCGGTCAGACCCACCCAGGCAACTTCTGGCTCGGTGTAGGCGATCGATGGGATCACTTTCGGGTCGAAGTAGTGCTTCATACCGGCGATAACTTCTGCGGCAACGTGGCCTTCGTGAACACCTTTGTGTGCCAGCATTGGCTGACCGACGATATCGCCGATAGCAAAGATGTGCGGCACGTTGGTGCGCAGCTGTTTGTCCACGCGGATGAAGCCACGGTCGTCAACTTCAACGCCCGCTGCACCTGCATCGAGGTTTTTACCGTTCGGTACGCGACCGATAGCCACCAGCACCGCGTCATAACGCTGCGCTTCTGCAGGGGCTTTTTTGCCTTCCATGGAAACGTAAATACCGTCTTCTTTTGCTTCAACGGCCGTTACTTTGGTTTCCAGCATCAGGTTGAACTTCTTGCTAATGCGTTTGGTGAAGACTTTAACGATGTCTTTGTCAGCAGCCGGGATAACCTGGTCGAACATTTCAACCACGTCAATCTCTGAACCCAGCGCATGGTACACGGTACCCATTTCCAGACCGATGATGCCGCCACCCATAACCAGCAGGCGCTTCGGTACGGATTTCAGCTCCAGCGCATCGGTGGAGTCCCATACGCGTGGATCTTCGTGTGGAATGAACGGCAGCTCAATCGGACGGGAACCCGCCGCGATGATCGCGTTGTCGAAGTTGATCACGGTTTTGCCGTTTTCGCCTTCCACTTCCAGGGTGTTTGCCCCGGTGAATTTACCCAGACCGTTGACCACTTTCACTTTACGGCCTTTGGCCATACCGGCCAGACCGCCGGTCAGTTGGGTGATGACTTTCTCTTTCCAGGTACGAATCTTGTCGATATCGGTTTTCGGCTCGCCGAAGACGATACCGTGGTCAGCCAGCGCTTTGGCTTCTTCGATAACTTTTGCGACGTGCAGCAGCGCTTTAGAAGGGATACAGCCGACGTTCAGACAAACACCACCGAGGGTGCTGTAACGTTCTACGATGACGGTTTCCAGACCTAAATCTGCAGCGCGGAATGCTGCGGAGTAACCTGCCGGGCCTGCCCCAAGTACCACGACCTGAGTTTTGATTTCTGTGCTCATCATGACCTCTTAATTTATACCCGTCGTCCACCGGGTCGTTCTATCCGCCCGCAGTTTACAAAATTGTTAACAATTTTGAAACAACAAACGGCTCACGAATTGTCGCTTTCGCCAATAACCTCACAAACAGCATGAGGTTACCAGAAAAAAGCCGGCCGATTGGCCGGCTTTTCGATTACATCACCAGGCGGCGAATGTCGCTCAGCGTGTTGTTGATGATGGTAATGAAGCGCGCACCATCAGCACCGTCGATCACGCGGTGGTCGAAGGAGAGAGAAATTGGCATCATCAGACGCGGCATAAACTCTTTACCATTCCACACTGGCTCAATCGCGGATTTAGACACACCGAGGATCGCCACTTCCGGCGCGTTAACAATCGGCGCGAAGTGGGTTGTACCCAGGCCGCCGATGCTGGAGATGGTGAAGCAACCGCCCTGCATTTCGCCAGCGGTCAGTTTGCCATCACGCGCTTTCTTGGAGATCACGGTCAGTTCACGGGACAGCTCAGTGATGCTCTTCTTGTTCACGTCTTTGAAGACCGGAACAACCAGACCATTTGGCGTATCAACCGCAACACCGATGTTGATGTATTTTTTCAGCGTCAGCTTCTGACCATCTTCGGACAGGGAGCTGTTGAAGCGTGGCATCTGCTCAAGGGCAGCGGCAACCGCTTTCATGATGAAGACCACTGGGGTGAATTTCACGTCCAGGCGGCGCTTCTCAGCTTCGGCGTTCTGCTGTTTACGGAACGCTTCCAGGTCAGTGATATCGGTTTTGTCGAAGTGCGTAACGTGCGGGATCATCACCCAGTTACGGCTCAGGTTGGCACCGGAGATTTTCTGGATACGGCCCAGTTCTACTTCTTCAATTTCACCAAACTTGCTGAAGTCCACTTTCGGCCATGGCAGCATGCCTGGGATACCACCGCCGGTGGCAGCAGCAGGTGCAGCTTCTGCACGCTTAACCGCGTCTTTCACGTAGGTCTGAACGTCTTCGCGCAGGATACGACCTTTACGGCCAGTCCCTTTCACTTTCGCCAGGTTTACACCGAATTCGCGCGCCAGGCGGCGGATCAGCGGTGTTGCGTGAACGTAAGCGTCGTTCTCAGCGAACTCAGATTTGCCTTCCGCTTTGGCAGCCGGGGCAGCCGCTTTTGCAGCTGGAGCCGGTGCGGCAGCAGCTGGTGCAGGTGCCGCAGCCGGAGCCACAGCAGGCGCAGCGCCTTCTACTTCGAAGACCATGATCAGAGAGCCGGTAGACACTTTGTCGCCGGTGTTGATTTTGATCTCTTTGACGATACCTGCGAACGGAGCCGGGACTTCCATAGAGGCTTTGTCGCCTTCTACGGTGATCAGTGACTGTTCAGCGGCAACTTTGTCGCCCACTTTCACCATCACTTCGGTCACTTCAACTTCGTCACCGCCGATATCCGGTACGTTAACGTCTTTCGGGCCAGCGGCAGCAGCAGGTGCAGCGGCTTGTGCCGGTGCAGCAGCCTGGGCCGGCGCGGCAGCAGGTGCAGCACCCGCCACTTCGAAGACCATGATCAGAGAGCCAGTAGACACTTTGTCGCCGGTGCTGATTTTGATCTCTTTAACCACGCCCGCGAACGGGGCCGGGACTTCCATCGAGGCTTTGTCGCCTTCAACGGTGATCAGAGACTGTTCAGCGGCAACGGTGTCGCCCACTTTAACCATGATCTCGGTGACTTCAACTTCGTCGCCGCCGATGTCAGGCACGTTCACTTCTTTCGCCGCGGCAGCAGCTGCTGGTGCAGCAGCGGCCGGAGCAGCTTCTTTCTTCTCTTCCTGCGCAGGTGCAGCAGCTGCTGCACCGTCGGCGGAATCGAAAATCATGATCAGTTTACCGGTCTCGGTTTTGTCGCCAACAGAGACTTTGATCTCTTTAACGATGCCCGCCTGAGGAGACGGAACTTCCATAGAGGCTTTGTCGCCTTCTACGGTGATCAGCGACTGTTCAGCGTCAACTTTGTCGCCGACTTTGACCAGGATCTCGGTGATTTCAACTTCATCAGCCCCGATGTCCGGTACATTGATTTCGATAGCCATTATTCTTTTACCTCTTACGCCAGACGCGGGTTAACTTTTTCTGCATCGATGTTGAATTTGGTAATTGCTTCCGCAACCACTTTCTTATCGATTTCGCCACGTTTAGCCAGTTCGCCCAGTGCCGCTACAACCACATAAGACGCATCAACTTCGAAGTGGTGACGCAGGTTTTCACGGCTGTCAGAGCGACCGAAACCATCAGTACCCAGTACGCGGTAATCATCAGCCGGTACGTAAGTACGAACCTGTTCAGCGAACAGCTTCATGTAGTCAGTCGATGCTACTGCTGGTGCGTCGTTCATCACCTGAGCGATGTATGGAACGCGTGGCGTTTCCAGCGGGTGCAGCATGTTCCAGCGCTCACAATCCTGGCCAGCACGCGCCAGTTCAGTGAAGGAGGTGACGCTGTACACGTCAGAACCTACGCCGTAGTCGTTCGCCAGGATCTGTGCTGCTTCACGGACGTGACGCAGGATAGAGCCGGAGCCCAGCAGCTGAACTTTACCTTTGCTACCTGCCACGGTTTCGAGTTTGTAGATACCTTTACGGATACCTTCCTCGGCGCCTTCCGGCATGGCCGGCATGTGGTAGTTTTCGTTCAGGGTGGTGATGTAGTAGTAAATGTTCTCTTGCGCTTCGCCGTACATACGGTTCAGGCCATCATGCATGATGACCGCCACTTCGTAGGCATAAGAAGGATCATAAGAGATACAGTTCGGGATAGTCAGAGACTGAATATGGCTGTGGCCATCTTCGTGCTGCAGACCTTCACCGTTCAGGGTCGTACGACCGGAAGTACCACCGACCAGGAAGCCGCGAGCCTGTTGGTCGCCAGCCTGCCAGCACAGGTCACCGATACGCTGGAAACCGAACATGGAGTAGTAGATGTAGAACGGGATCATCGGCAGGTTGTTGGTGCTGTAAGAGGTCGCAGCAGCCAGCCAGGATGCGCCTGCGCCCAGCTCGTTGATACCTTCCTGCAGGATCTGACCTTTCTCGTCTTCTTTGTAGTAAGCAACCTGCTCACGGTCCTGCGGGGTGTACTGCTGGCCGTTCGGGCTGTAAATACCGATCTGACGGAACAGACCTTCCATACCGAAGGTACGCGCTTCATCGGCGATGATTGGAACCAGACGATCTTTGATCGACTTGTTTTTCAGCATCACGTTCAGGGCACGAACGAAGGCGATAGTGGTAGAGATCTCTTTGTTCTGCTCTTCCAGCAGCTGGGAGAAATCTTCCAGGGCAGGCAGTTCCAGAGACTCGGTGAAGTTAACCTGACGGGACGGCAGGTAGCCGTTCAGTTTCTGACGCTGTGCGTGCAGGTAGGTGTGTTCTTCAGAGCCTTCCGGGAAGGTAATGTAAGAGAGGTTTTCAACCTGCTCGTCGGTCACAGGAACGTTGAAACGGTCGCGAACGTAACGCACGCCGTCCATGTTCATTTTCTTCACCTGGTGAGCGATGTTTTTACCTTCGGCGGTGTCACCCATGCCATAACCTTTAACGGTATGCGCCAGGATAACGGTAGCTTTGCCTTTGGTGTCTTGTGCGTTTTTCAGTGCCGCGTAGACTTTCTTCGGATCGTGACCACCACGGTTCAGGGCCCAGATCTGATCGTCAGACCAGTCTGCAACCAGTGCTGCGGTTTCAGGGTATTTGCCGAAGAAGTGCTCACGAACGTAGGCACCGTTTTTGGATTTGAAGGTCTGATAGTCGCCGTCAACGGTTTCTTGCATCAGCTGCATCAGTTTACCGCTGGTGTCTTTACGCAGCAGCTCATCCCAACGACCGCCCCACATCACTTTAACCACGTTCCAGCCAGCACCTGCGAAGATGCCTTCCAGTTCGTTGATGATCTTGCCGTTGCCGGTTACCGGACCATCCAGACGCTGCAGGTTACAGTTGATGATGAAGCACAGGTTGTCCAGTTTCTCACGGGTGGCGATAGTGATCGCACCTTTAGATTCCGGCTCATCCATTTCGCCGTCGCCCAGGAAAGCGTAAACGGTCTGCTGAGAAGTATCTTTCAGGCCACGGTGTTCCAGATATTTCAGGAATTTAGCCTGGTAGATGGCACCGATTGGACCCAGACCCATAGAAACGGTCGGGAACTGCCAGAATTCTGGCATCAGTTTCGGGTGCGGGTAAGAAGACAGACCTTTACCGTGAACTTCCTGACGGAAGTTGTTCATCTGCTCTTCAGTCAGACGACCTTCCAGGAACGCACGTGCGTACACGCCCGGAGAGATGTGGCCCTGGAAGTACACCAGGTCGCCGCCGTCTTTTTCGGTGCGCGCGCGGAAGAAGTGGTTAAAGCACACTTCATACACGGTTGCAGAAGACTGGAAGGAAGCCATGTGGCCGCCCAGCTCCAGATCTTTTTTGGATGCGCGCAGAACGGTCATAATGGCGTTCCAGCGAATTGCAGAACGGATACGGCGTTCCAGATCCAGATTGCCCGGGTATTCCGGTTCGTCTTCAACGGCAATCGTGTTTACGTAGTTGTTAGCCCCAGCACCTGTTGCTACTTTCACGCCGCCTTTGCGAGCTTCTGAAAGCATCTGTTCAATCAGATACTGAGCACGCTCAACACCTTCTTCACGGATGACCGATTCGATCGCCTGTTGCCAGTCGCGAGTTTCGATCGGATCCACGTCATTTTGGAGACGTTCTGACATGGGGGTATTCCTTATCTATCTAATACGTTGATTTGTCTGGAACCTGTCCCATTGTGTTCTCGTAAGAGAACACAATAAGACAGGTTCTGCGTTTAGTTGCCGCGCTCTAAAAAACTGGCGCTTAATCCTTTCTTTGCTGTATGCGGCGCAATGAACGTTCTCTACGACTTTGTTCACGGCTGCGGTCCAGCAAGATTTCCTCAATGAAAGCCAGGTGGCGGTGCGACGCTTCACGCGCCTGCTCCGGTTCCCCGGCCATTATCGCCTCGAATACACGAGTGCGATGGTTGCTGACCAGCGGGAGCATCTCCCGACGGGCATACAACAATTCAAAATTCTGTCGAACATTCTGGGCCAGCATCGGCTCCATGCAGCGTAGTAGATGAAGCAACACGACGTTGTGTGCTGCTTCAGTTACTGCAATTTGATACTGGACTACGGCATCAGACTCGGCGTCGAGATCGCCGGACTCCTGCGCCCGTTCAATGGCCTGATGCAGCTCACGGATACGCGCGCGATCTTCATCATTGCTGCGCAGCGCCGCGTAATAAGCCGCGATGCCTTCAAGCGCGTGACGGGTTTCAAGCAGATCAAACTGGGATTCTGGGTGGTCGGAGAGCAGCTCCACTAACGGGTCGCTGAAACTCTGCCACAGGCTGTTTTGCACAAAGGTTCCGCCGCCCTGGCGACGAAGCAGCAAGCCCTTGGCTTCGAGACGTTGGATCGCCTCACGCAGAGAGGGACGGGAGACGTCGAACTGTTTTGCCAGTTCGCGTTCAGGCGGGAGTTTTTCACCGGGGCGCAGAGTCCCTTCAAGGATCAAAAACTCCAGCTGCTGCTCAATCACATCGGATAGTTTTGGTTGGCGAATTTTGCTGTAGGCCATATTCCCTGTCTTACGCCTTTTTGCCCGGAGTCAATTGGTCTTACCAATTTCGAGTTCGTATCGCTAAAGTAACAAAGTATTCACCTTGTGTCCATATTGGTTTTGATTGAAATCATTAAACCCTGCACATTTTAACAACCTTACAGAAATAACGTTTCAGAAATGTAACTTTGCCCAAAAGAATTGATTACCACCAAAGAGGGAGATTTAACGTTAATGAAACGCAGCAAAGTGCGATCTGAACCGATTTAGCACAGCTAAAAATGAAAAATCGCCCACTTACGGAGCATTTTTATTCTATAGGTTGATTGAGGGACTTAAACGGGACGATTTACAAATGCTTTCTTTTTATTCAATCCATCTTCTTCCCCACATAAAGCAGGTGCATTCGCCGTCGCTTACCATTATTCTTCCCGTTACGGAAGACTCGCCCTACTTTTTGCGATAATTGAACCGTAAACTAATAAATACATGAAATGGAATTTCATAATTACACACGCCCGAGCGTGAACATAACAACCACACACGAGGTTTCATAATGGATGGTCAACAGCAAGGCGATCAGCTAAAGCGCGGCCTTAAAAACCGCCATATTCAGCTTATTGCTCTCGGCGGCGCTATCGGTACGGGCCTGTTTCTGGGCAGCGCATCGGTTATTCAGTCTGCCGGTCCGGGTATTATTCTGGGTTACGCCATTGCCGGCTTTATCGCGTTTCTGATTATGCGACAGCTGGGCGAAATGGTGGTCGAAGAGCCCGTCGCCGGTTCCTTTAGCCACTTTGCTTATAAATACTGGGGCAGCTTCGCCGGGTTCGCGTCCGGCTGGAACTACTGGGTACTTTATGTGCTGGTGGCGATGGCGGAATTAACCGCCGTCGGGAAGTATGTTCAATTCTGGTGGCCTGAAATACCGACCTGGGTTTCCGCAGCGGTATTCTTCGTGCTCATTAACGCCATTAACCTGACCAACGTAAAAGTGTTTGGGGAGATGGAATTCTGGTTCGCCATTATTAAAGTTATCGCCGTGGTGGCGATGATCCTGTTCGGCGGTTGGCTGCTGTTCAGCGGCAATGGCGGCCCGCAGGCAAGCGTCAGCAACCTTTGGGATCAGGGCGGCTTCTTACCGCACGGCATGACCGGGCTGGTGATGATGATGGCCATCATTATGTTCTCGTTTGGCGGTCTGGAGCTGGTCGGCATTACTGCCGCAGAGGCCGATAACCCGGAGCAGAGCATCCCAAAAGCCACCAACCAGGTTATCTACCGTATCCTGATTTTCTATGTGGGCTCGCTGGCGGTACTGCTCTCGCTGCTGCCGTGGACCCGCGTGACCGCTGACACCAGCCCGTTTGTGCTGATCTTCCACGAGCTGGGCGACACCTTCGTGGCCAACGCTCTGAACGTCGTGGTTCTGACGGCGGCGCTGTCGGTGTATAACAGCTGCGTATACTGCAACAGCCGCATGCTGTTTGGCCTGGCGCAGCAGGGCAACGCCCCAAAAGCGCTGCTCTCTGTCGATAAGCGTGGCGTTCCGGTGAATACCATTATCGTTTCGGCTCTGGTGACCGCGCTGTGCGTGCTGATCAACTACTTTGCGCCGGATTCAGCCTTCGGCCTGCTGATGGCGCTGGTGGTCTCCGCCCTGGTGATCAACTGGGCGATGATAAGCCTGGCGCACATAAAGTTCCGTCGTGCGAAACAGCAGCAGGGCGCTACAACGCGCTTCCCGGCCCTGCTCTACCCGGTGGGTAACTGGATCTGCCTGCTGTTCATGGCGGCGGTGCTGGTCATCATGCTGATGACCCCGGGCATGGCGATCTCGGTTTATCTGATCCCGGTTTGGATTGTCATCCTCGGGGTGGGTTACATGTTTAAACAGAAAAATGCGAAGACCATAAAAGCGCATTAATCCCCTCCCCTCTGCGCCCGACGGGCGCAGAGGGTTGTTACCTTCCTCACACTTTCCCGCCAATAGCCATTTCATCCATATCAGCGACGTTATACTGCAACGCATATTTTGCATAGGCAGCGAATAATTCTCTCCATACCGTAACTCAGAGAGACGTCGATGAATAACAACAAACTGTCAGTGAAAGAAAAGATCGGCTATGGGATGGGCGACGCCGGATGCAACATTATCTTTGGCGCCATCATGTTGTTTGTGAACTATTTCTATACGGACATTTTCGGCCTGGCGCCTGCGCTGGTGGGTGTCTTACTGCTTTCAGTACGCGTCATCGATGCGATTACCGATCCGATTATGGGTGCGATTGCCGATCGTACCCGCAGTAAGTATGGGCGATTTCGTCCATGGCTTTTGTGGATTGCCTTCCCTTATGCGCTGTTCAGCATCCTGATGTTCACCACGCCAGAATGGAGCTATAACAGCAAAGTTATCTATGCATTTGTTACCTATTTCCTGCTTTCACTGACCTATACGGCCATCAATATTCCGTACTGCTCGCTGGGTGGCGTCATCACCAACGACCCAAAAGAGCGTGTAGCCTGCCAGTCCTATCGCTTTGTCATGGTCGGTATTGCTACGCTCTTGCTGTCACTGACGCTGCTGCCCATGGCCGACTGGTTCGGCGGGGATAACAAAGCCAAAGGCTATCAGATGGCCATGACCGTACTGGCGCTGATTGGCACCTGCATGTTCCTGTTCAGCTTCTCTACCGTGCGCGAGCGCGTACGCCCGGCTGTACAGACCAATGACGAGCTGAAAAACGACCTTAAAGATGTCTGGAAGAACGATCAGTGGGTGCGCATTTTGCTACTGACCCTGTGTAACGTCTGCCCGGGCTTTATTCGCATGGCGGCCACCATGTATTACGTCACCTGGGTCATGGGCCAGACGACCCACTTTGCCACCCTGTTTATCAGCCTTGGTGTTGTGGGCATGATGCTCGGTAGCGTGCTGGCAAAAGTGCTGACCGATCGCTGGTGCAAGCTGAAAGTGTTCTTCTGGACCAACATCGCGCTGGCGATCTTCTCCTGCGCATTCTATTTCTTTGATCCGAAAGCAACGACGACCATCGTGGTGCTCTACTTCCTGTTGAACATTCTTCACCAGATCCCGTCCCCACTGCACTGGTCACTGATGGCCGATGTGGACGATTACGGCGAGTGGAAAACCGGCAAACGCATCACCGGGATCAGCTTCTCGGGCAACATATTCTTCCTCAAACTGGGGCTGGCGATTGCCGGTGCGATGGTCGGTTTCCTGCTCTCCTGGTACGGTTATGACGCCGGTGCAAAAGCGCAGAGCGCAGATGCCATTAACGGCATTGTGCTGCTCTTTACCATCATTCCAGGCGTCGGATATCTCATTACTGCGGGCGTGGTACGTCTGCTGAAAGTAGACCGTGAAACCATGAAGCAGATTCAGGAAGATCTGGAAAAACGCCGCAACAACTATCGCGAGCTGAATGACTATCAGGAACTCAAAGCCGCTGAGACTAAATAAGGAAAGCCTGATGCAAAACTGGCCAAACCCGTTTATTGAACAACGCGCAGACCCGTATATTCTGCGCCATGAAGGGCAATACTATTTTATCGCTTCCGTGCCGGAATATGACAGGCTCGAGATCCGCCGGGCCGATTCGCTGGAAGGGTTACGGAGCGCCGAACCGGTAGTGGTCTGGCGCAAGCCAGACAGCGGCCCGATGAGTGAGCTGATCTGGGCCCCGGAACTGCACTGCATCGACGGCATGTGGTACATCTACTTTGCCGCTACTCACACCCATGCGCTGGATAAGCTCGGCATGTTCCAGCACCGAATGTTTGCGCTGGAATGCACCGACAGCGACCCCCTTAGCGGTACCTGGCACGAAAAAGGCCAGGTGAAAACGCCCTTCGATACCTTCGCCCTGGATGCCACCACCTTCATGCATCAGGGCAAACGCTGGTATTTATGGGCGCAAAAAGCGCCGGATATCGCTGGAAACTCAAACCTGTATCTGTGTGAAATGGAGAATCCGTGGACGCTGAAAGGCGAGCCGGTGATGCTTAGCAAACCGGAGTATGACTGGGAATGTCGGGGATTCTGGGTCAACGAAGGCCCGGCGGTGTTATTCCACGGCGACCGGCTGTTTATCAGCTACTCCGCCAGCGCGACCGATGAAAATTACTGCATGGGACTGCTGTGGATTGACACACAAGCCGATCCGCATAACCCGGCTAACTGGCAGAAATCACCGCAGCCGGTGTTTACCACCAGCTATGAAAATCGCCAGTACGGGCCGGGACACAACAGCTTTACCCAGACTGCTGACGGGGAAGACGTGCTGATTTACCACGCACGAAACTACACCGAAATCGAAGGCGATCCGCTCTACGATCCGAACCGCCATACCCGTCTGAAGTTAGTTCGCTGGAAAGAAAACGGGATGCCCGATTTCGGCATCCCGTCAGCGGATACTGTCTAAACCTGGCGGCGCGCTGGCTTAAACCAGCGCGCCGTAAATGGTCAGCAGCGCCACAATCACCACCACCGCAAAGGTGGTTTTTTTGGCCATCGAAACAGCCGCTTTTGGCGTTTCAATTTTGTCTGTATGCGGTTCACGCGCCAGCGAGAACTGAGCCAGACGCGTCAGCACCTGGTACTGGGAGGTGTGGCGATCGCCCAGTGAAGCAAACCATCCCGGCAGCGCTTTTTCGCCATGCCCGATCAGGGCATACACCACCCCGAACAGCCGCACCGGCAGCCAGTCCAGTACGTGCAGGATAGCATCAATGCCCGATTGCAAACGCTCATGCGGCGTCAGGTAGCGTGCCAGCCAGCTCTGCCAGGCACGTAAAAACGCGTAGCCCATCAGCAGCACCGGCCCCCACATTCCGCCCACCACGAACCAGAACAGCGGCGCCAGATAGTAGCGAAAATTAATCCACAGCAACGCGTTTTGCAGCTCGCGCAGAAACTCGCGCTCATTGCACTCCGGCGGCACGCCGTGGATCAGCGTCAGTTCGCTGGCCATCGCCCCGCGAGCATGAGCATCATCACGGGAGGCAGCCTTCAGATAGGCATGATAATGAAGACGCACCTTGCCCGCACCAATGCACAGCACGCCAAGCAGGATCCACACCACCAGCAACGGAACGTTAAAAAAGAGGCCGTGCAGCGAACGCAGCAGCAGAAACACGCCCCCCATCATTGCACCCATCATTAACAGCGTACGCAGCGGGGAAAAATGACGGATACGGCGGAACAGCACTTCCATCCGGTGATCCAGTTGCCAGTGCTCACCCAGTTTGAATAAACGCTCAGCGGAGATCACCAGCAGCATGGTAAATAACGTCATGTCATCTCCTTATCTGACAGAGCGGTAAGCAAGGTTCTGAATCGTTCCCAGTTAAACGCCGGGCCGGGGTCAGTTTTTCGCTGCGGGGCAATATCGCTATGCCCGGTGATGTGCCCGGCCATGGCCGGATAGCGCTGCATCAGCATCCGCGTCAACGCGGCCAGTTGCTGATACTGCGCATCGGTATAGGGCAGCGTATCCGTCCCTTCCAGCTCAATGCCAATCGAAAAATCATTACAGCGTTCCCGTCCTTCATAGCAGGAGACTCCCGCATGCCAGGCTCGTTTATCAAAAGGAACATACTGGACGATTTCACCGTCGCGGCGAATCAGACAATGGGCTGAAACGCGCAGATGCGCTATTTCATCAAAAAAGGGGTGAGCATCCGGATCGATTGTTCCGGTGAATAACGCATCAATCCACGGACCACCAAACTCGCCGGGCGGCAGGCTAATGTTGTGAACCACCAGCAGTGAGGGTGCCTCATCCTCAGGGCGGCAATCGTGGTGCGGCGAGGGTACATGCCGTGCATCCACCAGCCATCCATGTTCTAACTGCATGCAGGATCTCCTTAGATATGGTGCTGATTCCCGGTTCAGAGTAGCATGTTTCAATCTTATGATTCGTTACCAATTTGGAGTTTTATCATGCCGCCTCGCCGCTACAACCCCGACCACAGACGTGACGCGCTTCTGGAACGTATTAATCAGGATATCCCGGTAAGCGTCGCCCAGGCCCTGCGCGAAGATTTGGGTGGAGAGGTGGATGCCAGTAACGACATCACCGCCCAGCTGCTGGCGGAAGATGCGCGCTCCCATGCGGTCGTGATCACCCGTGAAGACGGCGTATTCTGCGGCAAACGTTGGGTTGAAGAGGTCTTTACTCAACTCGCAGGGGACGGTATTCAGGTAACCTGGCACGTCGAGGATGGCGACAGCATCACCGCCAATCAGCCTCTGTTTGAACTTGAAGGCGCCTCGCGGGTGCTGCTGACCGGCGAGCGCACCGCGCTTAATTTTGTTCAGACGCTTTCCGGCGTCGCCAGCGAAGTCCGCACCTATGTTGATCTGCTGGAAGGCACCCAAACGCAGCTGCTGGACACCCGCAAAACGCTACCCGGCCTGCGCACCGCGCTGAAGTATGCGGTACTGTGCGGCGGTGGTGCCAACCATCGCCTCGGGTTATCCGATGCCTTCTTAATTAAAGAGAACCACATTATCGCCTCTGGCTCTGTTCGTCAGGCAGTGGAAAAAGCCTTCTGGCTGCATCCGGATGTGCCGGTTGAGGTGGAGGTCGAAAGCCTGGAAGAGCTGGACGCGGCGCTGAAAGCGGGCGCGGACATTATCATGCTGGATAACTTCAAAACCGAGCAGATGCGCGAAGCCGTGAAACGCACTAACGGCCAGGCACGCCTGGAAGTGTCCGGCAATGTAACGCGCGAAACGCTGCGTGAGTTTGCCGAAACCGGCGTCGATTTTATCTCCGTTGGCGCGCTGACCAAACACGTGCGCGCCCTTGATCTGTCGATGCGCTTTCGTTAACTGACTGCCTGCCCGGCCTGCACTGGCCGGGTATCTCGACCCGCCTCGCAAATAAAATGTTCCGCGCTGTAACGCCCACATAATGCTCTGAATCCCGCATCACGAAACGATTTTTGTCGCTCGCCCGTTGCCCGACACGCTGCCACAGTAGCGCTGGTCTACATAAGGAGCGACCCATGGAAAGACAAAAAGGATTTACCCTCATCGAGCTAATGGTGGTCATCGGCATCGTTGCCATTCTTAGCGCCACCGGCATTCCGGCCTACCAAAACTACCTGCGTAAAGCCGCACTCACTGACATGCTGCAAACCTTCATGCCCTACCGTACCGCAGTCGAACTCTGCGCCCTGGATCATGGAGGAACGGACAGCTGCGATGCCAGCGTCAACGGTATTCCCTCCCCTGCCACCACTCGCTATGTCTCTGCCATGAGCATCGCCAAAGGCACGATTACCCTGACCGGCCAGGAGAGCCTGAATGGTCTGGAGGTGGTGATGACCCCGGTCTGGGATAGCGGCAACGGTATCACCGGCTGGACACGCGTCTGCACCGTTGGCGAAGACAGCGCGCTTAAGCAGGCCTGCGAAGACGTGTTCCGCTTTAGCGCCGTTGAGGAGAGCGGGCAATGAATCCAGACAAACTGATGGCGCTGTGTCAGCGCCACAATGCCCTGCTGCTGACCAGCGACACCGAGACGATAGACATTGCGGTTATCGGCACACCCGAGCCGACGATGTTAGAAGCACTGCGTTTCGCCACCCAGAAACGGGTCAACATCGAGTGCTGGACCCGCGAAAAAATGGAAAAACACCGACAAACCGCCACGCTGTCGCATCTACCCGTCATTGCTGGCGCGGCAAACTCGGCGGTTGAGATCCTTAATCGCACCCTGATTCAGGCGCTGAACCAGCGGGCCTCAGATATTCATATTGAGCCCGCCGAGGAAAGCTGGCAGATCCGACTGCGCATCGATGGCGTTCTGTATCCCCAGCAGCCGCTCTCTTCCACCCTGGGCACCACGCTTATCGCACGGCTGAAGGTGCTGGGCAACCTGGATATCGCTGAGCGACGACTGCCTCAGGATGGACAATTTACGGTCGAACTCACCGGCTCACCGGTGTCGTTTCGCATTGCCACGCTCCCCTGTCGCAGCGGGGAAAAGATCGTTCTGCGACTCCTGCAGCAGGAGCAACAGACGCTTTTGCTCGATCAATTGGGGATGAGTGAAACGCAGCAGCGGCTGTTTACCAGCGCACTGCACAAACCACAAGGCCTGATACTGGTGACCGGCCCCACAGGCAGCGGCAAAACCGTGACCCTTTACAGCGCGCTGCAGGCCCGCAACACGCCAGCAGTTAACATCTGCAGCGTTGAGGATCCGGTGGAAATCCCACTGGAAGGGCTGAACCAAACCCCGGTCAATCCCCGGGCGGGCTTAACCTTTCAAAATGTACTGCGCGCGCTGCTACGCCAGGATCCGGATATCATCATGGTCGGTGAAATACGCGACGGCGAAACAGCAGAGATCGCCATGAATGCGGCACAGACCGGGCATCTGGTGCTGTCGACCCTGCACACCAATTCGACGGCAGAAACGCTGGTGCGCCTGCAGCAGATGGGGGTAGCGCACTGGATGATCGCCTCAGCCCTGTCTTTGGTTATTGCCCAGCGACTGGTACGTCGCCTTTGCCCGCACTGCCGTAAGCAGGCCCACCGGGAAGCGCCCCTGCCCGATGCGTTATGGCCCCGGCCTCTGCCACACTGGCAGCCCGCCGGTTGCGACCGTTGCTATCACGGCTTTTATGGCCGCGTGGCGATCTTTGAGGTACTGGTTATCACCCGCGAGCTGCGAACGGCCATCGCCAACGGCGCGGCCGTGGAAGAGATCGACAAGCTTGCCCGACAATCGGGCATGACCACGCTGTTTGAACATGGGTGCATGGCGGTTGAGCAGGGCAAAACTACCCTCGAAGAGCTGGTCCGGGTGCTGGGTGTACCGGATGGCCAGTAATCAACTCTGGCGCTGGCGCGCCCTCAGCCTACAGGGTGAACGCCAGCAGGGCGCACTGTGGGCGCCCGATCGAGACACCGCATCGGCTGTGCTGCGGGATAAAGACCTGTTACCGCTTGAGCTTAAGCGGGGTGCACGGCCTACCCCACGCTGGCAGCCGCAGCATCGCTATGAGGTGATTCATCAGCTGGCGACGCTGCTGCAGGCAGGGTTAACGCTGTCGGCAGGTCTGGATCTTCTGGCGCAGCAGCACCCGGCCAGACACTGGCAGGCGCTGCTGCAAAGCCTTGCCGACGATCTCAGCGCCGGGTGCGCGTTTTCAGATGCGCTGAAAAAGTGGCCGAATGTCTTTCCACCGCTCTACGTTTCAATGATGAAAACCGGGGAGCTGACGGGCAAACTCGACGAGTGCTGTCGTCAGCTGGCGCAACAGCAAAAAACGCAGCAGCAGCTTAGTGCGAAGGTAAAAAAGGCGCTGCGCTATCCGGTCATTATTCTCACGCTGGCCGTTGCCGTGGTGCTGGCTATGGTGACGCTGGTGCTGCCGGAGTTTGCCGGGATCTATCAAACCTTCAATACGCCCTTACCGGCCCTGACCCAGGCCGTGATGGGGATAGCCAGCTTTCTTCAGGAGCGAGGCGTGGCGCTGGTGCTGTTCCTGCTGGTTACCGTGATGGGTCTGCTTACTGTACACCGTCATCGCCGATGGCGCGTTGCCACCCAGCGCCTGATGCTGCGCTGCCCGATAATCGGCTCACTCGCGCGCGGGCAAAAATTAAGTCAGATCTTTACCGTGCTGTCGCTGACGCAGCAGGCGGGTATTGCTTTTTTACAGGGGCTGGAAAGCACTGAAGAGACGCTGGAGTGCCCTTTCTGGAAGGAAAAATTACAGGCGATTCATCAGCGCGTGACGCAGGGGTCGCCTATCTGGTCAGCCCTGAATGATGCCCAGGTATTCACACCGCTGTGCATTCAGTTGGTACGTACCGGCGAAGCTTCGGGCGCGCTGGACACGATGTTGCGTAATCTGGCACAGCATCATAATGAACAAACCTTTCAGCAGGCGGATAATCTGGCTTCGCTGCTGGAACCGCTGCTGTTGATCGTGACGGGGATTATTATCGGTACGCTGGTGGTGGCGATGTACCTGCCCATTTTCCATCTGGGGGATGCGATGGGGGCGGGATAACGCTGGCGCGTGAGAGCGCCAGCGAGAGAGGCTTACAGGCTATTGAAAACGCGGTTTTCCTGTTCCTGCACGCGGATAAAGGTTGTGCGCTTGGTCAGCTCTTTCAGGCGTTCAGCACCCACGTAGGTGCACGCAGAACGCAGGCCACCGAGGATGTCACGCGCGGTTAGATCAACCGGGCCGCGCAGTGGCAGTTTCACGGTTTTACCTTCTGCGGCGCGATACTGGGCAACACCACCGACGTGACGGTTCATCGCAGACTCAGAGCTCATGCCGTAGAACAGCATGAATTTCTCGCCGTTTTCTTCCACTACGGTACCGCCGCTCTCTTCGTGACCTGCCAGCATACCGCCGAGCATCACGAAGTCAGCGCCGCCGCCGAAGGCTTTCGCTACGTCACCTGGCATGGTGCAACCGCCGTCGCTGACGATCTGACCGCCAAGACCGTGGGCGGCATCGGCACACTCAATGACAGCAGACAGTTGCGGGTAACCCACGCCCGTTTTAACACGCGTGGTGCACACGGAGCCTGGGCCGATACCCACTTTGACAATATCGGCGCCGGAGAGGATCAGCTCTTCACACATCTCACCTGTCACCACGTTACCAGCGATAATGGTTTTGGTCGGCCAGGCTTGACGCGCTTTGCTGACAAAACGGACGAAGTGTTCGGAGTAACCGTTCGCCACGTCAATGCAGAGGAAATTAAGCGCCGGGTTCGCCGCCAGGATCTGTTTCGTTTTCTCAAAATCAGCGTCGGAGGTACCCGTAGAGACCATCACATGCTTTAACACGTCAGCAGGGGCAGATGCGACAAACGCATTCCACTCTTCCACGCTATAGTGTTTATGCACTGCCGTCAGGATCTCAAAGCTTGCCAGCGCGGTCGCCATCGCGAAGGTCCCGACGGAGTCCATATTGGCGGCGATAATCGGCACGCCAGACCAGGTCTGACCGGAATGCTTAAAGGTAAATTGACGTTCGAGCTCAACGTCAGAGCGACTTTTCAGAGTGGAACGTTTAGGGCGGATAAGAACGTCTTTGAAACCTAACTTCAGATCTTCTTCGATACGCATTTGCAGATTCCTGGGGTACTGGGGTAAATGTCGAAAAACGAAACACACAACTCCAGTGACGTTATCATACGCACTAATCGTTGCTCCGCAAGACTGCGAAAATCACTTTTTTTACGCTACAATCCTATAAATTTACCTGAGCAAAGCCAGATAAAAAGCGTTAACGATTATCTGTTATATGAATTCAATTTAAGCGGCTGATTTTGATAATGAATATTTCCCAGGATTTAATTTAATGGGGTATACCGTCGCGTTAACGGGCGGCATCGGAAGTGGCAAAAGTACCGTCGCCGACACATTTTCTCGTCTGGGCGTCAACGTTATTGATGCCGATATCATTGCCCGACAGGTGGTAGAACCCGGCACACCCGCACTGCATGCTATCGCCGAACATTTCGGCGGTGAACTCATCGGGCCCGAGGGCACCCTTAATCGCCGAAAGCTGCGCGAACGTATTTTTGCTCATCCTGAAGAAAAAGCCTGGCTTAACGCCCTGCTCCACCCGCTGATCCAGCAGGAGACCCAGAGGCAGATGCGGGAAGCGACCTCACCGTATGTCCTGTGGGTTGTACCGCTGCTGGTGGAAAATCAGCTACATAAAAAAGCCGATCGGGTTCTGGTGGTCGATGTCTCTGTAGACACCCAAATTCAGCGCACCATGGCACGCGATAACGTCGCACGCGAACATGCCGAACAAATTCTTGCCGCGCAGGCCACGCGTGAAGCGCGCCTGGCCGTCGCGGATGATGTTATTGATAATAATGGCGCACCGGATGCCATTGCATCGGATGTTGCTCGTCTGCATCAGCAATACCTGGCGTATGCTGCGCAGGCCGTTTTACAGGAAAACCATAATGTACACCCACGTTCTTTTTGAGCATCCCCTCAACGAAAAAATGCGTACCTGGCTGCGTATTGAGTTTTTAATTCAGCAGCTTTCCAGCCAGCTTCCGGTTCACGACCACACCACTGCCCTGCATTTTTTCCGTAACGTAGGCGACCTTCTGGATGTGTTAGAGCGTGGCGAAGTGCGGACTGAACTGCTGAAAGAGCTGGAACGCCAGCAGCGTAAATTACAGGCCTGGGCGGAGGTGCCCGGCGTAGACAACAGCCGTATCGACGCCCTGCGCCAGCAGCTGAAACAGAGCAGCGGAATTCTGATGGCCGCGCCGCGCGTGGGCCAGTTTCTGCGTGAAGACCGTCTGGTGGCGCTGGTCCGCCAGCGCCTGAGCATTCCCGGCGGCTGCTGCAGCTTCGATTTGCCGACTCTGCATATCTGGCTGCATATGCCGCAGGAGCAGCGCGACACTCAGGTACAGGGCTGGATTGATAGCCTTGAGCCAGTGCATCAGGCGCTGTCGTTGATCCTCGATCTGATCCGCAACTCTGCACCGTTTCGTAAGCAAACCAGCCTGAACGGCTTTTACCAGGACAATGGCGACGATGCCGACCTGCTGCGCTTACAGCTGCGCCTCGCCGATCAGCTTTATCCGCAAATTTCCGGGCACAAGAGCCGCTTTGCGATCCGTTTTATGCCGCTCGACAGTGAAAATGGCCTCGTGCCTGAACGCCTCGACTTTGAACTGGCGTGTTGTTAAGGAGCCATGATGTCTGATATTACCAGCGTAAACTGCCCCACCTGCGGGAAGCCCGTCATCTGGAGCGAACAAAGCCCGTTTCGTCCTTTCTGCTGCAAACGCTGCCAGCTGATCGATCTTGGCGAATGGGCTGCAGAAGAGAAACGCATTCCCAGCGCAGGCGATCTGTCTGACAGCGACGACTGGAGCGAAGAGCAGCAGTAAGGTCACGATGGCCTGCCGGTACGTCGACAGGCAGGCCCGTTAATTCTGAACTAAGCGGGCAATAATGGGTTCATTTGCCGGCGGGAACTTATCCGCATCCTCCGCACTCAGCGTAACCCAGTTGCCTGGCTGCCCTTCTCTCCCCCACGGCTCGCCTTCCCAGCTTTCGACCAGCCAGAACCACAGGGTGATGTGGCGATCGGGAAAGGTATATTCCAGCTTATCAAATAGCGTTGCACCCAGCGGGGTGATCCCCACCTCTTCCTGGAGTTCACGGGTCAGCGCCTGCTCCGGCGTTTCGCCTGACTCGATCTTACCGCCAGGGAATTCCCACTTGTTGGCCATATGGGCATCGGCCGCGCGCTGGGTGATGAAGAATTGATTATGTGAATTGCGGATAATCCCGACAGCGATTTGCAGTATTTTCATTATGTTACGTCCATAAAAAAGGCGCAGATATCTGCGCCTTTTCAGTGTGTTAAATGCTTAGCTCAGGCGGCCATGGCACTGTTTGTATTTTTTACCGGAACCACACGGGCACGGATCGTTACGCCCAACCTTACGATCGCCGGACTGCTCGGCAATAGCGGCTGCCGCTGCGGCTTCGTCGTCCTGATGGCTGAGCTGTTGCATCTGTGCCAGACGTTCGGCTTCTTCACGACGCTGCTGCTCCATCTCTTCAACTTCTTCCGGCATGCGCACCTGCACCTTGCTCAGGGTACTGATCACTTCGTATTTCAGTGATTCCAGCATTGAGGCAAACATCGCAAAGGATTCGCGTTTGTACTCCTGCTTCGGATCTTTTTGCGCATAGCCGCGCAGATGGATCCCCTGACGCAGGTAATCCATCGCCGCCAGGTGCTCTTTCCACAGGGAGTCCAGCGTTTGCAGCATCACGCCTTTTTCGAAGTGGCGCATCATCTCTGCACCCACCACTTCTTCTTTACGCTTGTAGACTTCCAGTGCGTTGGCGAAGATACGTTCACGCAGCGTCTCTTCATGCAGCTCTGGCTCTTTATCCAGCCACTCCTGAATTGGCAGCTCGAGGTCAAAGTCATTTTTCAGACGCGCCTGCAGACCCTCGATATCCCACATCTCTTCCAGCGACTGCGGTGGAATGTGTCCATCAATTGTCGCTTTAAAGACGTCTTCACGAATGCTGTTAATGGTTTCGCTTACGTCGGATACGTCCAGCAATTCGTTACGCTGGGTGTAGATAGCACGACGCTGATCGTTCGCCACATCATCGTATTCCAGCAGTTGCTTACGAATATCAAAGTTACGGCTTTCAACTTTACGCTGGGCGTTAGCGATAGCCTTGGTCACCCACGGGTGTTCAATCGCTTCGCCCGGTTTCATGCCCAGCTTACGCATCATGCCAGACACACGGTCGGAGGCAAAAATACGCATCAGCGCATCTTCCATCGACAGGTAGAAGCGAGATGAACCGGCATCACCCTGACGACCCGCACGGCCGCGCAGCTGGTTATCGATACGACGAGATTCGTGACGTTCAGTACCGATGATATGCAGACCACCTGCAGCCAGCACTGCATCGTGACGAATCTGCCACTCAGCTTTAATCTGCGCGACCTGCTCCGGCGTTGGGTTTTCCAGCTCGGCCAGTTCAGCCTGCCAGCTGCCGCCCAGCATAATATCAGTACCACGACCGGCCATGTTGGTGGCGATAGTCACAGCTGACGGATAGCCCGCCTGGGCAACGATGTCCGCTTCTTTGGCGTGGAACTTGGCGTTCAGTACGTTGTGTTTGATACCGGCTTTGGTCAGTTCATCGGAGACCACTTCTGATTTTTCAATCGAAATCGTCCCCACCAGCACCGGCTGGCCCGCAGCGGTACGATCGCGGATATCTTCAATGATCGCCTGAATTTTTTCTGCTTCGGTCATGTAGACCAGATCCGGCATATCTTTACGGATCATCGGACGGTTGGTCGGCACCACAACGGTATCCAGCTTGTAGATAGAGCTGAATTCGAAGGCTTCCGTATCCGCCGTACCGGTCATCCCCGCCAGCTTCTCGTACAGACGGAAGTAGTTCTGGAAGGTGATGGACGCCAGCGTCTGGTTCTCATTCTGGATGTCGACTTGCTCTTTTGCTTCGACGGCCTGATGCAGGCCATCGGACCAGCGACGACCCTGCATGGTACGACCGGTGTGTTCGTCAACGATAATGACTTCGCCATCTTTGACGATGTAATCAACATCACGGGTAAACAGCACGTGCGCGCGCAGGGCGGCAGTGACGTGGTGCATCAGCATAATGTTAGTCGGGGAGTAGAGTGACTCGCCTTCGTCCATAATGCCCTGATTCACCAGCAGCTCTTCGATCTGAACCAGACCGCGTTCGGTCAGGTTAACCTGACGCGCTTTTTCGTCCACGGAGAAGTGGCCTTCACCCTGGAAAGTATCGGAGTCTTCTTTTTCCTGACGAATCAGGTGTGGAATGATTTTGTCGACTTTGCGATACATCTCGGAGCTGTCTTCAGCCGGGCCGGAGATGATCAGCGGCGTACGCGCTTCATCGATCAGGATGGAGTCCACCTCATCCACCAGCGCATAGTGCAGTTTACGCTGGACGCGCTCTTCCGGGCTAAATGCCATGTTATCGCGCAGGTAGTCGAAGCCGTATTCGTTGTTAGTGCCGTAGGTGATATCCGCGCCGTAGGCTTCACGTTTTGCCGGTGCAGGCAGACCGGACATGTTGATCCCGACGCTCATGCCGAGGAATTCGAACAGCGGGCGGTTATTTTCGGCATCACGCTGTGCCAGATAGTCGTTGACGGTCACGACGTGAACGCCTTTCCCGGACAGAGCATTCAGATAAGCTGGCAGGGTTGCGGTCAGGGTTTTACCTTCACCGGTACGCATCTCTGCGATGCAGCGATCGTTCAGCACCATGCCGCCCAGCAGCTGCACGTCAAAGTGACGCATATTGAATACGCGCTTACTCGCCTCACGAACAACGGCGAACGCTTCCGGGATCAGGCTTTCAACGGTTGCGCCTTTCTCAAGACGGGCACGGAATTCGACGGTTTTCGCTTTCAGCTCGTCATCGGAGAGTTTTTCCATCTCCGGTTCCATGGCATTGATTACCGTGACAGCTTTGCGCATACGGCGCAGGGTACGATCGTTACGACTACCGAAAACTTTGGTTAATAATTTGATTAGCATAATAAATTCTCAAACGCCCCATCATGGGCAGTTAAATTAATGTACTGAAAAAGGTTAATTTAGCTGAGGCGTTGAGGTCCGGCACGGATACCCTGTACCTGGCTAATCCAGGCGGATACTGAAAAGGCGGGTTGCGGTTCAAACGTGGCAACGGTGACCTGGCGAACGATCGCCGGCGGTTTGCTCTGCAGGGTTAACAGCGTGTTGAGCGTATCGAGCAGGGCAAGATGGTGCGCCTGAACCGGCAGAGATTCTTCGACGGCAGGCAACGCCTGCGGTGCCATCGCGAAAGAGAGATGACGAATAACCGTGCGAATCGCATGCTGGTGCCAGTAATCCACCGTAAAGTTCGGGCGGCGTTTTGCTTCCAGAAGTGCAAGGTTGGTGAAATTGACCCGCGTGGTTAAATCGTGCCGGGTGGTGCTGGCTTTTGCAGGGGTAGCGGCTTCGGCGTTATTGCTGAGCGCGGGCAAGCCGAAACTCGCCGCGACCATCCCCAAAAGGAGATGCGGCCAGAAGTAACGTCTGCCAAATTGTCGCCAGCGCGTCAGAATTCCGCTCAATTGCCCCACCACGATAGGTCAGCCTTCAGGCTCACCGAATGATTTTATTTATTTTCGCGCCCAGATAGTACCACTAAAGCCACTGCGCAGCAGCAGTATTGAGACGCGGAGGAGGTTAAAAATCGCGAAGAAATCAGCAAACATGCGATTGACTGCAGCAATTTCGAAGGGATAAAAACAAAAACGACTGGTCTTCCTGGCCGGAGAGAGTGCCAGGTCAACCAGTCGCATTGATATAACGGAAGTACCGTTACGCCAGGACCGTTTTCGGAGCTTTGAATGCCAGAGGCAGTTCTGCTTCGTCTTCGAAGGTCACAAATTCCCAAGCTTCCTGTTTTGCCAGAACAGCCTGCAGCAATTTGTTATTCAGCGCATGACCGGATTTGTACGCGGTAAATGCACCAATAATATTGTGACCACACATAAACAGGTCGCCGATCGCATCCAGCATTTTGTGACGAACGAATTCATCTTCAAAACGCAGGCCATCTTCGTTCAGTACGCGATAATCGTCAACAACGATGGCACAATCGAAGCTGCCGCCCAGGCACAGGCCGCGGGACTGCAGATATTCGATATCACGCATGAAACCGAAAGTACGGGCACGACTAATCTGACGCATAAACGCATCAGCAGAGAAGTTCATCGCATAGCGCTGGGTGCTGGCATCAATCGCCGGATGGTTAAAGTCGATGGTAAAGTCCAACGAAAAACCATTAAACGGCTTGAACTCAGCCCACTTGTCGCCATCCTGAACGCGAACCGTCTCTTTGATACGCACGAATTTCTTCGCGCAGTTCAATTCTTCGATGCCGGCATCCAGCAACAAATAAACAAACGGTGCAGCGCTGCCATCCATGATCGGGATTTCTGGCGCATCGACTTCAATAACAATGTTGTCGATCCCCAGACCCGCCAGAGCGGCATTCAGGTGTTCTACGGTAGAAATCCGTACGTCATGCTCATTGACCAGGCAAGTACAGAGCATAGTATCACGCACAGATTTGGCATCAGCCGGGAAATCTACCGGTGGATTCAAGTCGGTGCGACGATAGATGACCCCGGTATTGGCCGACGCAGGGCGCAACGTCAGTGTGACCTTTTTGCCGGTATGTAAACCGACGCCAGTCGCCTGAACGATACGTTTTAATGTCCTTTGTTTGATCATCGTATAATCTCGCCAAATTACTTATCCAACCGAGAGTGTATATCACTATCGGCAGGCCAGTTTAGCACAAAGAGCGTAAATGCCCTAATTCCAGTCAATTCTTAGTCAGCTTGCTTACGCAGGAACGCTGGAATATCAAGATAATCAGGCTCTTTTTGGGTCTGCGGTGTACTGTCGTTCACCACTTTCGCCGCCGGTTTTTGCTCCTGCGTCAGCGGCGACATGCCGTGCTGCGGGTAGCGGTCCATGACAGGCTGCTGTGCAGGCTTGTTGGTGACCAAAGTGATCTCAGGACGTTTGTCCATGCCGATACCGGTCGCAACAACGGTCACGCGCAGTTCATCATTCATTTCTGGGTCAAGTGAGGTACCAATTACCACGGTTGCATTATCAGATGCAAACGCACGGATGGTGTTGCCCACGGTTTCAAATTCATCCAGACGCAGGTCGAAGCCCGCGGTGATGTTAACCAGCACGCCGCGCGCGCCAGACAGATCGATATCTTCCAGCAGTGGAGAAGAGATGGCCATTTCAGCCGCTTCTTCTGCACGGTCTTCGCCTTTCGCCACGCCGGAACCCATCATTGCGTAGCCCATTTCGGACATCACTGTGCGCACGTCAGCAAAGTCGACGTTCATCAGACCCGGACGGGTGATCAGTTCTGCGATACCCTGCACAGCGCCTTTTAAAACATCGTTCGCTGCGCCAAAAGCGTCCAGCAGAGAGATGCCACGACCCAGCACTTTCAGCAGCTTGTCGTTCGGGATGGTGATCAGCGAGTCCACGTGTTTGGACAGCTCGGTGATACCCTGCTCCGCGAATGCCATACGCTTCTTGCCTTCAAAGTTGAAAGGCTTCGTCACGACAGCAACGGTCAGGATACCTAAATCTTTAGCGACTTCAGCAACCACTGGCGCAGCACCCGTGCCGGTACCCCCGCCCATGCCTGCAGCGATAAACACCATGTCTGCACCATCCAGCGCAGCGCGCAGCGCTTCGCGGTCTTCTTCTGCTGCATTACGGCCGACTTCAGGGTTTGCCCCAGCGCCAAGACCTTTCGTAATGCCACCACCGATTTGGATCGTCTGGCCAACGGCCGTTTTACGCAGCGCCTGTGCGTCGGTGTTGACTGCAAAGAATTCAACACCTTCAATGCGCTCGCGCACCATATGCTCTACAGCATTACCGCCGCCGCCACCGACGCCGATGACTTTAATCACCGCGTCGTTGGTCAGTTCCATAGGTTCAAACATAGTTTCTCTCCGTTTTGTGCCTGTCGCCTGAAACCGTAAATGTTCACCGGTCTCTTACTAAAATTAAAATTCTTTTCGCAGCCAGGTGTTGATTCGTTTGATCCACGAACCGACTGACACGCGTTTTTCTACTTCTGCTTCACCACTGAGGTGGGTCTCCTTCCCGTAGTGAAGCAAGCCCACGGCCGTCGAATAATACGGCTCCTGAGCATAATCCGTCAGACCGGTGATGTTCAACGGGGCGCCAATTCGCACCTGCGTATGGAACACGCGCTGCGCACAGGCTGCAAGACCTTCAATTTGCGCTGCACCGCCGGTTAACACAATTCCCGCCGCAAGATGATGTTTCACGCCCTGCTGGCGAAGCTGTTCCTGTAATTGCAAAATTTCTTCGTTGACCAGGTTAAGCAGCTCGGTATAACGCGGCTCAATGACCTCGGCCAGTGTCTGGCGCTGCAGGCTGCGCGGCGGACGACCGCCAACGCTCGGCACTTCAACGCTCTCATCTTTGCCCACAATGGAGCCTAATGCACAGCCGTGACGCACCTTGATGGCTTCTGCATCACTTGGCGGAGTGCCAAAGGCATAAGCGATATCGCTGGTGACCACATTCCCGGCATAAGGGATTACTTTGGTATGGCGCAGCGCGCCACCCGTGTAGACGGCGATATCCATAGTACCACCACCGATATCCACCACACAGACACCCAGCTCACGTTCGTCCTCAGTTAGCACGGAATAACTCGCGGCCAGACCGGCGAAGATAAGTTGGTCAACTTTCAGACCACAACGTTCAACCGCTTTGACGATGTTTTTCGCCATATCGTTGTGACATGTGATCAAGTGCACTTTTGCCTGCATACGCACGCCGGAAAGTCCGACAGGATTTTTGATGCCTTCCTGATAGTCGATGGCGTATTCCTGTGGGATTACGTGCAGAACGCGATGTTCATCGCGTACGCGTACCGACTTCGCCGTATGCACCACGTTTTCGACGTCTTCCTGCGAAACTTCTTCTTCTGAGATCGGCACCATCCCGATCTCATTCTGGCAGCTAATGTGCTTGCCAGAGAGCGCCAGATACACGGAGGAAATCTGGCAATCTGCCATCAATTCAGCCTGGTCGATGGCGCGCTGCACGCATTTCACCACCGACTCGAGGTCGTTTACCCCACCTTTATCCATACCACGAGACGGGCAACTGCCCACACCAATGATATTGACCATACCGTCGGGCAGAACTTCCCCTACTAAAGCGGCAACCTTCGCGGTGCCAATCTCCAGTCCAACTACCAGTTTTCTGTCCGTCGCCTTGATCATTGTTGTTCTGCCTGTACCTGTGCCTGATTCTGTTGCTGATTAGGTTCCTCAACCGGTGCAGGGATCCACCCGACCGATGCGCCTGAGTCATAGCGCAAATCAACGTAGCTTATCCGTTTGCCTTCGGCCTGAGCGTGCTGCTGCAGAACCGGATAGAGTTCTACAAAACGTCCCAGGCGCTTCATCGTGTCACCGCGACCAAGATTCAGCTTAATGTCGTTCGTTAGCGTCAACTGCCATGAACGACGCGCCGTCATCGCCGCTTCTTTTAAGTTAAAGCGATCTTTCGCCAGAACCTGCCCCATGGTGCGAAAACCGTCTAACACTTCGTTTTCGCTACCTTCCGGGCCATACAACAGAGGTAAATTATTCTTGCTGACACGATCGGCGGGAACGCTGAAGGAATTTCCATCTACGTCAACCATATGCTGATCATTCCAACGTGCAATGGGTACATATTCAACCAGATGAATCTTCAATTCATCGGGCCACTGCTTTCTGACGCTTGCCTGCTTAATCCACGGCAGACGTTCGATTTGACTCTGGATGATATTCACATCTTGCGTCATAAACGTACCCGGCGAGCCTAACGCCAGAATCGACTGACGGATATCATCGTTGCGCGTGTAGTGGCGGTCGCCCGTGACGACCAGCTTCGACAGAGGCAGACGTTGTGCATCTTCCATCCAGCCGAGCACCATCCAGCCGCTGACAAACACGGTACACAGCACGGCGAGCAGGAAGGTAATCCCTGCAAGACGCGTTCCATTGCTCCGCCGTGAAGAATATTCTTCTTCCTCTTCCTCGCGGTTTCGCGTGTTCAGCGCAGCCTGAGACATATCAGCCTGCCTGATCCAGAATGCGCACGACTAACTGCGAAAAACTCATTCCCGCCTGACGCGCCGCCATCGGTACCAGACTGTGGCTGGTCATACCTGGAGAAGTATTGGCTTCCAGCAGGTAGAATTGCCCGTCACTGTCCTGCATCACGTCAATCCGTCCCCAGCCCTGACAGCCCAGCATATTCCAGGCTTTGAGTACCAGAATGCGCAAATCAGCGTCTTGTTCAGCCTCGAGACCACTTGGGCAAAAATATTGCGTCTCATCAGAGAGATACTTCGCCTCATAATCATAGAAGGTTCCGGCTGGTTGGATACGAATTGACGGTAAAATTTCTTCGCCCAGCATCGCAACGGTGAATTCGGGTCCACTGAGCCATTTTTCGATGAGTACTTCTTCATCGTGTTGAAATGCCAGCGCTAATGCAGATGTTAAATCAGCAGCACATTCAACTTTGGACATGCCCACGCTGGAGCCTTCACGGCTGGGCTTCACAATGACCGGTAAACCGAGTTCGGCGATCTGTGCGTTTACGCTGGCATCAAGGCCTCGCGTAAACTCGCGACGCGTCAGTGCTACCCATGGCGCGACCGGCAGACCCGCGCCCTGCCACAGCAATTTGCTGCGCAGTTTATCCATCGAAATGGCCGACGCCATGACGCCGCTACCGGTATAAGGCAGGCCGATCACATCCAGCAACCCCTGCAGCGTGCCATCTTCACCGCCGCGACCGTGTAGTGCGATAAAGACTTTATCAAAGCCCATCTCTTTCAGGCGCGTCACGTCCGTCTCTTTTGGATCGATCGGGTGTGCATCGACGCCGCCTTCACGGAGTCCTGCCAGTACAGCGGCGCCGGAATTCAGGGAAACCTCGCGCTCGGCGGAAGTGCCGCCAAACAGGACCGCGATT
Source organism: Silvania sp. (assembly GCF_051656365.1). Taxonomy (NCBI): domain Bacteria; kingdom Pseudomonadati; phylum Pseudomonadota; class Gammaproteobacteria; order Enterobacterales; family Enterobacteriaceae; genus Silvania; species Silvania sp. The sequence continues at coordinate 61,474 of NZ_JBOGBT010000039.1, forward strand.
TTATCAGCCATGACGCTCTTCCTCCGAAATTTGCGGCTTAAGTTTGATTTCAGCCAGGCTACGGGCGATCTTGCCGATATTTCCCGCACCTTGCACCAGAATCAAATCATTGCCGGTCAGCACAGGGGCAAGCATCGCCGCCGCCTGGGCATGGTCGGAGACCAGAATCGGGTCAATCTTGCCGCGGCCACGGATGGTACGGCACAGGGAGCGACTGTCCGCACCCGGTATCGCCGCTTCGCCTGCCGCGTACACGTCCAGCATCAGCAGCGTATCGACCTGCCCCAGCACGTTGGCAAAGTCGTCGTAAAGATCGCGAGTACGCGTATAACGGTGCGGCTGGAACAGCATTACCAGATTTTTATCCGGCCATCCCGCGCGCGCCGCTTTGATGGTGGCCTCGACTTCAGTCGGGTGATGTCCGTAGTCATCAACCAGCATCGCAGTACCGCTTTTACCGTTAACGGCTTCCAGTGGGAATTCGCCAAGGAAATCAAAACGACGACCGGTCCCCTGGAAGCTTTCCAGCGCCCGTAAAATGGCCTCGTCTTCAATGCCCTCTTCCGTTGCCACCGCCACGGCCGCTGCGGCGTTCAACGCATTATGGCGACCTGGCGCGTTCAGGGTAACGCGGATACTCTCTTTATCCTGTCGCACCAGGGTGAAATGCCCCTGGGCGCCTGTCTGCTGATAGTCTTCCAGGCGCACGTCGGCATCGTCACTGAAACCGTACGTGGTGGTCTGACGCCCGACGCGCGGCAACAGCTCGCGGATCACTGGGTCATCAACGCACATTACCGCACGGCCATAAAACGGCAGGTTGTGCAGGAAGTTGATAAAGGTCTGCTTTAAATTTTCGAAATCGCCCTGGTAGGTATCCATATGGTCGGCTTCGATGTTGGTCACAATTGCCACCATCGGCTGCAGATGCAGGAACGATGCATCGCTCTCATCCGCTTCAGCGATCAGGTAGCGGCTGTGACCCAGGCGCGCATGCACGCCAGCGGCTTTTACCAGCCCGCCATTGACGAAGGTCGGATCGAGACCGGCTTCAGCATAAATACTGGAGACCATCGCCGTAGTGGTGGTTTTGCCATGGGTGCCTGCAACGGCGATACCATGACGAAAACGCATCAGCTCAGCCAGCATCTCTGCGCGGCGGATCACCGGGATACGCGCGTCGTGCGCAGCGACGATCTCAGGGTTGTCCGCAGAGATGGCGCTGGAAACCACCACGACGCTCGCGTCGAGGACGTTTTCCGGGCGATGGTTAAAATAAATGGTCGCGCCAAGTGACGCCAACTGTTGCGTAACAGGGTTCGGCGCCAGATCGGAACCGCTGATCTGGTAACCTTCATTCGCCAGCACTTCGGCAATACCGCCCATACCGGCGCCGCCGATGCCAACAAAGTGAATGTGCCGGACGCGACGCATCTCGGGCACGATTGAACGCAGTTTCGCCAGTTGTTGTGTATTCATTCTCTAAACGCCATCGACTACTTCAAAAAATTCGTGCAGCGCAACACGCGCTGCGAGGGTTAAGCCTGTGCTGCCAGGCTCACTTCTTTCGCCACCCGTTCCGTTGCATCCGGGATCGCGGCCGCACGTGCGTGCTGCGCCATCTCCAGCAAGGTCTCCCGGTTCCAGCCCGCCAGGGTAGTGGCGACCGCATCAGCGGTAAACTGCGGCTGTTCAAATATTTTTGCGGCACCGGCTTTCTCAAGCGGCAGTGCATTCCAGTACTGCTGCCTGTCTTTGTGCTGGAACGGCACAAACAGCGCCGGTAACCCTGCAGCAGCAATTTCGCTCACCGTCAGCGCACCGGAGCGGCAGACCACGACATCGGCCCAGGCATAGGCTGCTGCCATATCGTCGATAAATTCTGTCACTTTATGCTGCGCCTGACCCGCGTCGGCATACGCTTGCTCGACCGTTTGCTGCGCACCTTTACCGCTTTGATGCCAGATGGTCACCGCGTCGCCGAGCTTAGCGGCCACCTGCGGCAGGGTCTGGTTCAGAATACGCGCCCCCTGAGAGCCGCCCACCACCAGCACGCGCACCGGGCCTTCACGCCCGACGAGACGTTGCTGCGGCAATGGCAGCGCCAGCACATCGACGCGCACCGGGTTGCCCACCACATCAGCGTTCGGAAATGCGCCGGGGAAGGCCTGCATCACTTTGCTGGCGATTCGGGACAGCCACTTGTTGGTCAGACCTGCGATGCCGTTCTGCTCATGCAGAACCACCGGAATACCCAGCGACCATGCGGCCAGTCCGCCAGGACCCGAGACATATCCGCCCATGCCCAGCACCACGTCTGGCTTAAAGCGCTGCATGATCGCCCGCGCCTGACGCCAGGCATTGAAAATACGCACCGGAGCCAGCAGCAGGGCTTTCAGCCCTTTGCCACGCAGGCCGGAAATATGGATAAAGTCGATGTCGATCCCGTGCTTCGGCACCAGATCGGCCTCCATGCGGTCTGCGGTTCCCAGCCAGCGCACTTGCCAGCCCTGATCCATTAAATGGTGCGCAACCGCGAGCCCCGGGAACACGTGTCCACCGGTACCGCCCGCCATCACCATTAACCGCTTCGGTTGATTCATCGTGAACCTCGTGTAAACGCCTGGGCATTTTCCAGACGCGTTTCATAATCTATCCGCAGTAAAAACATAATTGCGGTCGACATAATCAGCAGGCTCGACCCACCGTAACTGATCAACGGTAAGGTCAGCCCTTTGGTCGGCAGCATACCGGCTGCGGCACCGACATTAACCAGAGCCTGGAAGCTAAACCAGACGCCAATTGAACAGGCTAAAAACCCTGAAAAACGGTGGTCGATCACCAGTGCTTTTCGGCCAATAGACATCGCACGGAAAGCGACGAAGAATACCATTAAAAGTGCCAGTACCACACCGATATAACCCAGCTCTTCGCCGATAATGGAGAAGATGAAGTCGGTATGTGCCTCGGGCAAATATTCCAGTTTTTGTACGGAATTGCCCAGTCCCTGACCCCAGATTTCACCGCGGCCAAATGCCATTAACGACTGCGTCAGCTGGTAGCCACTGCCAAAGGGATCTTCCCACGGGTTCCAGAACGATGTCACACGACGAATACGGTAAGGTTCGGCGAGGATCAGCAGCACCACGGCTGAAATCCCCATCCCGATGATGGCGATGAACTGCCAGAGTTTCGCTCCCGCCAGGAACAACATCGCCAGTGTGGTCACGAACAGCACCACCACGGTCCCGAGGTCAGGCTGGGCCAGCAGCAGTACCGCCAGTACCAGGATCACGCCCATCGGTTTTAAGAAGCCGCGCAGGTTGTTACGCACTTCATCCACCTTGCGCACCAGATAGTTGGCGAGGTAGCAGAACAGCGAAAGCTTGGTAAATTCCGCAGGCTGAATGCGCAGCGGGCCAAAGGCAATCCAGCGCGACGCTCCGTTAACCGAGCTCCCCACCACCAGTACAATCAGCAGCATGGCGATCGAGGCAATCAGCATCGCGGTACTGTGGCGTTGCCAGAACTCCATCGGCAGGCGTAACGTCACCATCGCCAGACAGAACGCCAGAATGATGTACAACCCGTCACGTTTGGCGAACAGGAAAGGATCGTTCGCCAGGCGCTGCCCAACGGGCATTGAAGCCGAGGTCACCATAATAAAACCGATCGCCGCCAGCCCCAGCGTGAGCCAGAGCAGCATGCGGTCGTACATAATCAGGGTCTCGGTATCGCGATCCCGGGAGCCCATTACCCAGCCTTTTAACGCCGAAGCGACCCACATCAGGATGCCAAATCCTGGCAGGCGCGGCATTCTCAGGCGAGGGAAAGAGAAACGCATCAGCCCAACTCCTTCGCCAGACGGGTAAAGAGATCGCCCCGTTGCTCGAAATTCTTAAATTGATCGAGGCTGGCGCAGGCCGGAGAAAGCAACACCATGTCGCCCGGCTTCACGCGCGGCGCGATGAGGCGCATCGCCTGTTCCATCGTGTCGGTCTGCTCGGCGATTTCCGGGCGCAGCTCGGCCAGCTCGGCACCGTCGCGGCCAAAGCAGTAAAGACGCACGTTATCGCCGCTCAGGTACTGTTTGAGCGAAGAGAAATCGGCAGACTTGCCGTCGCCGCCCAGCAGCAGATGCAAGGTACCGTCAACGTGCAGGCCATTCAGCGCCGCTTCGGTGCTGCCGACGTTAGTGGCTTTTGAATCGTTAACCCAGCGCACGCCGTTATGCTCCAGCGCAAGCTGGAAGCGGTGCGCCAGGCCACTGAAGGTAGTCAAGGCTTTCAGGCTGGTGGCGCGCGGCAAACCGGCGGCATCCGCCAGCGCCAGTGCAGCAAGGGCGTTGGTGTAGTTATGCTGGCCAGAAAGCGGCATCTCTTTCACGTTCAACACCTTCTCACCTTGTGCCCGCAGCCAGGTTTCGCCTTGCTGACGGGTGAGGTGATAGTCACCCATATTGATGCCAAAACTCACGCAGCGTTCATCCGCACCGCGTACCGGCATGGTCAGCGCGTCATCGGCATTCACCACGCATACGCGGGCATTTTCATACACCCGCAGCTTGGCGGCACGGTACTGCTGCAGGCCAAACGGATAGCGATCCATATGGTCTTCGGTGACGTTCAGAATGGTCGCTGCAGTTGCCTGCAGGCTTGAGGTGGTTTCCAGCTGGAAGCTGGAAAGTTCCAGAATGTACAGCTCGCGCGCGGCATCCAGCAGCATCAGGGCTGGCAGGCCGATATTACCGCCCACGCCAACGTTGACGCCTGCAGCTTTTGCCATCTCGCCCACCAGCGTGGTGACGGTGCTTTTCCCGTTTGAACCGGTAATAGCAATCACTGGCGCCTGCGCTTCACGGCAGAACAGTTCGATATCGCCGACGATCTCAACGCCCGCCTCTGCCGCTGCGCTCAGCGCAGGGTGTGCGAGAGCCATCCCCGGGCTGGCGACAATCAAATCGGCAGCACTTAGCCAGTCTTCGTTCAGACTACCCAGGTGGCGTTCAACCTGCTCCGGCAGTTTATCCAGACCCGGTGGCGAGACACGCGTATCCATCACGCGCGGCGTCACGCCGCGTGCGAGGAAAAAGTCCACGCAGGAGAGGCCGGTTAAGCCTAACCCGATGATAACGACTTTTTTACCCAGGTAATCTGCCATGATTAACGTACCTTCAGCGTTGCCAGGCCAATCAGCACCAGCATCAGCGAAATAATCCAGAAGCGCACGATGACGCGCGGTTCCGGCCAGCCTTTCAGTTCATAGTGGTGATGGATAGGCGCCATCCGGAAGATGCGCTGTCCGCGCAGCTTGAAGGAACCGACCTGCAAAATCACCGACAAGGTTTCGACCACGAACACGCCGCCCATGATCACCAGCAGGAACTCCTGGCGCAGCAGCACGGCGATAATGCCCAGCGCGCCGCCCAGTGCCAGTGAACCGACGTCGCCCATAAAGACCTGCGCCGGATAGGTGTTAAACCACAGGAAGCCCAGGCCCGCGCCGACTATCGCCGTACAGACGATCACCAGCTCACCGGCATGACGCAGATAAGGGATGTGCAGATAGCTGGCGAAATTCATGTTACCGCTGGCCCACGCCACCAGCGCAAAGCCCGCCGCGACGAAGACCGTTGGCATGATTGCCAAACCATCCAGGCCGTCAGTCAGGTTCACCGCGTTACCGGTCCCGACAATCACGAAGTAGGCCAACAGGACGTAGAACAGGCCCAGTTGCGGCATGACGTCTTTAAAGAACGGCACCACCAACTCGGTTGCCGGGGTGTCTTTACCGGCCAGATACAGCGCAAATGCCACGCCCAGCGCAATCACCGACATCCAGAAATACTTCCAGCGTGCGATCAGCCCCTTGGTGTCTTTGCGCACCACTTTGCGATAGTCATCAACGAAACCGATAATGCCGTAACCAATCAGCACCACCAGTACGCACCAGACGTACGGGTTTGACGGGTAGGCCCATAGCAGCACCGACACCACAATCGCGGTGAGGATCATAATGCCGCCCATGGTCGGGGTACCGCGTTTGCTGAAGTGTGATTCCGGACCGTCGTTACGCACAACCTGACCGAAAGAGAGTTTTTGCAGACGGGCAATCATGCGCGGGCCCATCCACAGCGAGATGAACAGTGCAGTCAGCAGGCTGACGATGGCGCGAAACGTCAGATAGGAAAAGACGTTAAAGCCGGAATAATATTTGACCAAATGTTCGGCCAGCCAAACTAGCATGTTCCATTCTCCTGTAATGCGTGCACAACCTCTTCCATGGCAGCACTGCGTGAACCCTTCACTAAAACCGTCACAATTTGTTGTTCTTCTACCAGCGCTTTCAGCCGAGCGATCAGGGTCGCTTTATCGGCGAAATGCTCACCCACACCGCTGGCCTGGCTGATAGCCTGGCTGAGGTGGCCTGTGCTTAACACGCTGTCGATACCGGACGCTTTCGCCGCCTCACCCACCTGGATGTGACAAGCTTCGCTCTCCGCCCCCAGCTCGGCCATATCCCCGACCACCATCACGCGGTAACCCGGCATCTCAGACAGCACCTGCACCGCCGCCGTCATCGAGCCGACGTTAGCGTTGTAGCTGTCATCCAGCAGCAGCTTGTTTTCTCCCAGTTGAATGGGGAACAGACGCCCGGGTACGGCCGTCAGATTTGCCAGCCCGGTTTTGATCGCCGACAGCGGTGCACCGACAGCCATTGCCAGCGCGCTTGCCGCGAGGGCATTGGCGATATTGTGACGACCCGGCAGCGGCAGCAGTACATCCACATCCCCTGTTGGGGTCTGCAGCGTAAATTCGGTACCGTGCGAGGTCACATGGATATTGGTGGCGGTAAAGTCGCTGTTGGCAGCGTTTGGCGAGAAGCGCCAGGTTTTGCGATCGCCAATGACGCTTTTCCAGTTCAGCCAGTCGTTGTTATCGGCATTCAAAATGGCAATGCCGTTCAGCGGCAGACCGGTATAAATTTCGCCTTTCGCTTTCGCCACACCTTCCAGCGAACCGAAACCTTCGAGGTGCGCGGCCGCCAGGTTATTCACCAGCGCGGCTTCTGGTCGCGTCAGGTCGACGGTCCAGGCAATTTCACCCTGATGATTGGCTCCGAGTTCGATGACCGCATATTCATGCTCTTTGGTCAGGCGCAGCAATGTCATCGGCACGCCGATATCGTTGTTCAGGTTACCCGCCGTGTAGAGCGTATTGCCACACTGGCTGAGGATCGCAGCGGTCATCTCCTTGACGGAGGTTTTACCGGAGGAGCCGGTCAGCGCAACAATGCGCGTCGGCACCTGCTGGCGAACCCATGCCGCCAGTTCGCCAAACGCCAGACGGGTGTCTTTGACCACCACCTGCGGCAGATCGATGTCCAGCTTGCGGCTCACCAGCAGCGCACCGGCGCCTGCGGCCTTCGCCTGTTCAGCAAAATCATGCGCGTCAAAACGCTCACCCTTCAGCGCCACAAACAGGCAGCCGGGGGTGATTTTACGCGTGTCGCTGGTCACGGCATCGAGCGTGAGCTCGACGCCGCTGACGTCGGCCTGCAGGATTGTGGCGAGCTGACTGAGCGTTACGCTAATCATGCCACCACTCCCAGCAGACGTGCCGCGGTGATGCGGTCGGAGTAATCCAGACGGTGGGTACCAACGACCTGATAATCTTCATGGCCTTTACCGGCCAGCAGGACCACGTCGTTTTCGGCTGCCTGCATGATGGTGTTGGTCACCGCTTCGGCGCGGCCTTCCACCACGCGAGCACGACCCGCATCCAGCATTCCTGCCAGGATGTCGTTGATAATGGCGCGCGGCTCTTCGGTACGCGGGTTGTCATCCGTCACCACGGCAATATCAGCAAACTGTTCAGCAATCGCCCCCATCAGCGGACGTTTACCTTTATCGCGATCGCCGCCGCAGCCAAAGACGCACCACAGCTTGCCGGCACAGTGCAAACGTGCAGCTTCGAGCGCTTTTTCCAGCGCATCCGGCGTATGAGCGTAATCGACCACGACCGTCGGTTTGCCTGGTGCACTGAAAACTTCCATTCGCCCGCATACTGGCTGCAGTTGCGAACTGGTGTTGAGCAATTCTGCCAACGGGTAATCCAGCGCCAGCAGGGTTGCCAGGGCCAGCAGCAGGTTGCTGACGTTGAAGGCCCCCATCAGATGGCTTTCGATTTCGCCTTCACCCCAGGAAGAGGTAAAGCGGATGGTCGCACCGCTGTCGTGATAGGTCACGTCGGTGGCTTTCAACCAGCGGCCGTGACAGTTCGGATTGATATGGTTGTCCATAGAGACCGCAACCGCATCCGGCAACTTCGCCAGCCAGCGGCGGCCCACTTCGTCATCGGCATTGATAATCGCCTGCCCGCAGTGGTGCGTGGAATAAAGCTGCCATTTCGCCGCTTCGTAGTTTTCCATATCGCCATGGTAGTCGAGATGGTCCCGGCTCAGGTTAGTGAACACCGAGGCTGCAAATTTCAGCGCCGCAACGCGGTGCTGTACCAACCCATGGGAAGAGACTTCCATCGCAGCGAAGGTCGCCCCCTGCCCAGCCAGGCCGGACAGCACATGCTGCACGTCGACCGCAGAGCCGGTGGTATTTTCCGTTGGGCTGACTTTGCCCAGCAGGCCGTTGCCGACCGTGCCCATCACCGCGCTGGTTTCGCCCAGCAGCTGACTCCACTGCGCCACCAGCTGCGTGGTGGTGGTTTTACCGTTGGTCCCGGTGACGCCAATCAGGCGCAGCCTGTCGGACGGCTCATGGTAAAAACGCCCCGCCAGCGCGGAGAGGCGTTCAGTTAACTGGCTCAGATAGATGACTGGCACGCCGTGCATTTCGCGCACTTCACCATCCGCGGCCTCATCTTTTGCCTCAGCAATAATGGCAGCTACACCTTGCGCTATCGCCTGCGGGATATACCGACGCCCGTCCGCCTGATGACCGACTACTGCCACAAAAAGATCGCCCGATGCAGCCACACGGCTGTCGAGTACCATCTCCCGCAGTTCTCGCGCAGGTAAACCAGCTACCCACGGAGCAAGAAGGTCGCGCAAATTACGATCTGCCACCTGTTCCCTCGCCTTGATTAATTACAAATTCACTTTTCTCGCCCGTTGCCAGCGCATCCGGCTCGATGTTCATGGTGCGCAGAACGCCGCCCATGATGGCACCGAAGACCGGCGCGGAAACGGCGCCGCCGTAGTATTTACCCGCCTGTGGGTCGTTTATGACGACCACCAGCGCAAATCGTGGATTACTCGCAGGTGCAACGCCCGCGGTGTAGGCAATGTATTTGTTGATGTAGCGGCCGTCCGGTCCGACTTTCTTCGCGGTACCGGTTTTAATTGCGATGCGATAGCCTTTGATCGCCGCCTTCACGCCACCGCCGCCCGGCAGCGCCACGCTTTCCATCATGTGAACCACGGTACGCACGATCGATTCAGGGAAGATGCGCTCACCGGGAACCGGCGGATCAACTTTGGTGATCGACAGCGGGCGATAGACGCCATAGCTGCCAATCGTTGCATAGACTCGCGCTAGCTGTAACGGCGTTACCATTAGCCCGTAGCCGAAAGAGAAGGTGGCCCTCTCTATGTCAGACCACCGTTGTTTTTGAGGATATAAGCCACTGCGTTCTCCGACCAACCCCAAATTGGTCGCCTTTCCAAGCCCAAAACGTGAGTAAGTTTCTACTAACGCTGAGGACGGCATCGCTAACGCCAGCTTAGAAACGCCGACGTTACTCGACTTCTGCAGGACCCCGGTGAGGGTCAATTCACTGTAGCGCGCCACGTCTTTGATTTCGTGGCCGTTAATTCGGTAGGGCACCGTGTTCAGTACGGTGTTTTCATTGACGATGCCGCGCTGCAGGGCAGACATCACCACCATCGGTTTGACCGTCGAACCCGGCTCGAACACGTCGGTGATCGAACGGTTACGCATCGCGTCTTTGGCCGTTCCGGCAAAATTATTCGGGTTATAAGACGGGCTACTGGCCATCGCCAGCACTTCGCCGGTGTTCACATCCACCAGCACGGCGCTGCCAGACTCCGCTTTGTTGAAGGCAACGGCGTTGTTCAGCTCACGGTAGACCAGCGCCTGTAAGCGCTCGTCGATGCTCAACGCCAGGTTGTGCGCTGCCTGACTGTCCGTTGAGGAGATATCTTCTATTACGCGGCCATAGCGGTCTTTACGCACCACGCGCTCGCCCGGTTGCCCGGTCAGCCATTTATCAAAGCTCTTTTCAACGCCCTCAATACCCTGGCTGTCAACGTTGGTGAAGCCGATCAGGTGGGCGGTCACTTCCCCTGACGGGTAGTAACGGCGGGACTCTTCACGCAGATGAATCCCGGGCAACTTCAGCTTTTTGATGTAATCGGCCATGTCAGGGTTCACCTGACGCGCCAGATAGATAAAGCGCCCTTTCGGGTTCGCATTGACGCGCGTTGACAGCTGATCTAGCGGTATCTTCAGCGCGTCTGCAAGCGCCTTCCAGCGGTTATCGAGAGTGATCCCGCCCGCGTCATGCAGCTCTTTAGGATCTGCCCAGATCGCTTTCACCGGCACACTCACGGCCAGTGGACGACCCGAGCGATCGGTGATCAAACCGCGTGAGGTGGAGACTTCCTGTACACGCAGGGAACGCATATCCCCCTGACGGACCAGCATGTCGGGTGCAATGATCTGTAACCATGCTACCCGACCCAGCAGGAAAGTCAGCGCCAGTAAAATGCAGCCGCACAGCAACGCAAAACGCCAGCTGATAAAGCTGGCCTGTTCTTCCTGACGTTTTGGTTTTAGCGCCTTCGCCGCGGGTTTCATGCGTCGCGTTTTCCCTTATTTTTGTACTACGATATTTTCCTGAGAAGGATCAACATGCTGCATCTGCAGCTTTTCCGTTGCGATCCGTTCTACCCGGCTATGATCGCCGAGCGCATTTTCTTCAAGAATCAGATTTCGCCACTCGATATCCAGCGCATCACGCTCCAGCACCAGCTGTTCGCGCTGCGCCGTTAACAAACGGGTATGGTGCGCGGTGGTGACAACCGTCACCGCCGACACGATGATGCAAATAAACAGACACAGTGGCAGTTTCCCGAAACGCAAAAGATCTTCCCAGATAACGCCGGGCAAGGCATGGCGCTCGTTGCTCGCCAGGGTTCCTTTCACTTTGCTGAGGGTGTCTGCCACGATGCCGATCATGCGTTGGTCCTTTCTGCAATGCGCAACACTGAGCTTCGGGCGCGTGGGTTCTCTGCCACCTCTTCCTCACCCGGCATTAATTTCCCCAACGCTTTCAGCTGACGGCCACCCAGTTTCCTGAGCTGCTCTTCCGTCATCGGAAGACCCGCCGGGACTTGTGGCCCACGGGTATGTTCGCGCATAAAGCGCTTCACAATTCTGTCTTCCAGCGAGTGGAAACTGATAATGGATAAACGCCCACCTGGCGCCAGCACGCCCAGCGAGTTTTTTAACGCCTGTTCTATCTCTTCCAGTTCGCTGTTCACCCAGATACGCACCGCCTGGAAAGTTCGGGTCGCCGGATGTTTAAATTTGTCTTTCACCGGCATAGCCGCCGCAATAACGGTTGCCAGCTCTTTGGTTCGGGTCATCGGTTCGATGCTGTTGCGATCAACGATGGCGCGCGCGATCCGTTTGCCAAAACGCTCTTCGCCAAAGGTCTTGATCACCCAGGCAATATCCGCTTCATCTGCCGTTTGCAGCCACTCAGCCGCAGACTGGCCGCGAGTGGGATCCATACGCATGTCCAGCGGACCATCACGCATAAAAGAGAAACCGCGTTCAGCATCGTCAAGCTGCGGGGAAGAGACACCAAGATCGAGCAGAATCCCGTCGATCTTGCCGGTTAACCCGCGTTCCTCGACATAGTCCGCCAGGGCAGAAAAAGGACCATGCACAATGGAAAAGCGCGGATCGTCAATGGTTTTCGCGACCTCGATCGCCTGCGGATCGCGATCGATAGCCAGCAAGCGACCTTCCGCTCCCAGCTGAGACAGGATCAAGCGCGAGTGGCCGCCACGGCCAAACGTGCCGTCAATATAGATTCCATCAGGACGAATATTCAGTCCGTTAACGGCTTCATCCAGCAGTACCGTCGTATGTTTATAATTTTCCATCATTTTTATAGAGACAAATCCTGCAATCGTTCCGACATTGTCGCGGAATCAGAGTGCTCAGCGTCGATATCTTCCTTGACCCGTTGATACCAGGCCGTTTCATCCCACAGTTCAAACTTATTGAACTGTCCGACCAGCATCACTTCTTTCGTCAGACCGGCATGCTGTCGCAGCACGGGCGCAATCAGTAAACGCCCCGCGCTGTCCATCTGACATTCACTGGCATGTCCCAATAACAGCCGCTGTACGCGGCGTTCCTGCGGGTTCATGCTCGACAGTCGAGACAGCTTTTGCTCAATGATTTCCCATTCAGGCAAGGGGTAAAGCAGCAGGCAGGCGTGGTTGATGTCAATGGTGCAAACCATTTGACCTGAAGCGCTCTCGTTCAGCCGATCGCGATATCGGGTTGGTACCGATAAACGTCCTTTGCTGTCGAGATTGACTAACGTAGCGCCACGGAACATGCCAGTCTTACCCCTCCTCGCCACTTTAACCCACAAATTCCCACTTGAAGGAGTTTACGGAGCGATGGAAAAGCTTGTCAAGCCAGGACTTCCGCGACATCAGTCTAAATGCATCTGATTTACGGACCGATCCTGACATGGCTAATTACTGCACAACCGGCGAGGCAAATTAACGTGATGAATATTTGTAAGAAAAAATGCGAATATACATAACAGCGTTAAAACACAACTCATATCATCGCAAGGAAATATAAAGTGTCAGTTTGCGACGCGGGCGGCATTTTAAGCCATATTGCCGGGGGATAACAGCCTCAGATTCACTGCTGGCGCGAAGCGCAGGTCGGGGTGGTGCCGGTTGAAGTGTTGGCGAGGTAAAAATGGCTGATAATTCAGCAGCGGCAGCAGCGGATGTAACAAAATAATACAAAATAGACGCTTAATGACAATTAATAAGTCTGAAAGGGACATTTAAATTACGAACGGAATTAAAATGATAAGCAGGCAATGATTTTTAAGGAATTATCTTAAAAATAATAAGGGAATTATTACGCGGACACGTCAGGGAAATTTAGGGCAGTTTCCACTGCCCTGCTGCGTTTAAGTACGACTTAACACACCGCGACGATAGAGATTACGACGGATACGTGTCAGCCCAGGTTTCGGCTTACGTGGCTCATCCAGGCTGGCCAGCACAATTTCCAGCACGCGTTCAGCCACATCGCGATGACGCTGCGCCACCGCCAGCACCGGGCATTGCAGGAAATCGAGCAGCTCATTATCACCAAAGGTGGCAATCGCCAGGTCTGACGGCAGTTTGCCGTCACGGCGTAAGGTCACGTCCATCACCCCCTGCAGCAGCGCAAATGAGGTCGTGAACAGCGCCTGCGGCATCGGATGGGTTTCCAGCCATTTCTCGAAGAGCTGCGCCGCGGCTTCGCGCTCGTAGCTGTTGGCATACAGGAAATCCACTGTGCGCGGATCGTCTTTCCAGGCCGTGCGGAACCCTTGCTCGCGTAAGAAGCTCACCGAGAGCTCAGGCAGCGCGCCGAGGTACAGTATGTTTTCCGCAGGGAACGTCCGCAGTTCGGCTGCCAGCATCTCGGCATCGTCCTGATCGGCACCGACAACGCTGGTGAAATGCTCACGATCTAACGCACGGTCGAGTGCGACGATCGGAAACGAATCATTCGCCCAGCGTTGGTAAAACGGATGCTCAGGAGGGAGCGCCGTGGAAACGATAATCGCATCCACCTGGCGCTGTAACAGGTGCTCAATACAGCGCATTTCATTGTCGGGCTGATCTTCTGAACAGGCAATCAGCAGTTGATAGCCGCGCTGGCGTGCCTGACGCTCAAGATAGTTAGCAATCCGGGTATAGCTGGTGTTTTCCAGATCCGGGATCACCAGGCCGATCGATCGGGTGCGCCCGGCGCGTAAACCTGCCGCCACGGCATTCGGATGGTAGTTATGTTCACGCACCACGGCCATGACTTTCTCTACGGTCTTATCGCTGACACGATACTGCTTCGCTTTACCGTTAATCACATAGCTTGCTGTGGTTCGCGACACGCCAGCGAGTCTGGCGATTTCATCCAGTTTCACAATTGCCCCTTAAAAGAAATAAAAGAGTCCATGACCTTGCCAGGGTTATGGCTAAATCTTGTAACATCTAAGCGCAGAATAGGCCTTCCGGCAACCGCTTTTGTCAGCACTGATGCACCTGTACACAAAAAAAAGCCCGGCAATAGTCACCGGGCAAGATTGAGGCGAACTTTTTTGGCTTTAACGCATCACTTTATCACCGCGGGAAAGCCCCACGACGCCGGAGCGCGCCACTTCAACAATTTTTGCGACATCTCTCACCGAGGCGAGAAAAGCATCCAGTTTATCGCTGGTCCCGGCGAGCTGGACGGTATAGATAGAGGGGGTCACGTCGATGATCTGCCCGCGGAAAATATCCGCGTTGCGTTTCACCTCTTCACGCCCGTAACCGGTCGCCTGAATTTTCACCAGCATCACTTCACGTTCAACGTATGCTCCCTGGCCCAGCTCGCTAACGCGCAGAACATCCACCAGCTTGTGCAGCTGCTTTTCAATCTGCTCCAGCACTTTGGCATCACCCACCGTCTGAATGGTCATGCGGGAGAGGGTCGGATCGTCGGTCGGCGCAACCGTCAGACTTTCGATGTTGTAGCCGCGCTGTGCAAAAAGCCCAATCACGCGCGACAGCGCACCGGACTCGTTTTCCAGTAATACAGACAGTATCCGGCGCATATCAGGTCCTCTCCGTTTTGCTTAACCACATTTCATCCATACCACCCCCGCGAATGTGCATCGGATACACATGCTCGGTGCCATCGACAACAACATCAACGAACACCAGGCGGTTATTCCTGACGTGCTCCAGGGCTTCATTGAGCTTCGCTTCCAGTTCCGTCGGGTCGCTGATGCGAATCCCCACGTGGCCGTAAGCTTCCGCCAGACGAACAAAGTCAGGCAGCGATTTCATATAGGATTGCGAATGACGTCCGGAATAGATCATGTCCTGCCACTGCTTCACCATCCCGAGGTAGCCGTTGTTGAGATTCAGCACCAGCACGGGCAGGTCATACTGCAGCGCAGTCGACAACTCCTGAATGTTCATCTGAATACTGCCATCGCCGGTCACGCAGATCACCGTTTCATCCGGCAGTGCCAGCTTGACGCCCAGCGCGGCAGGCAGACCGAACCCCATGGTGCCCAGACCGCCGGAATTGATCCACCGGCGCGGTTTATCGAATGGGTAATAGAGCGCGGCAAACATCTGGTGCTGGCCCACATCAGAGGTCACATAGGCCTCGCCTTTGGTCAGACGCCAGATAGTTTCAATGACCGCCTGCGGCTTAATGCTCGCACTTTGCGTGTCATACTTCAGGCACTGACGCGCGCGCCACTGCTCAATCTGCAGCCACCAGTCGCGATTATCATCCAACGGCTGAACCGAGCTTTCCTGAGCCAGCAGCTCCAGCATCTGCTCCAGCACCTGACGCGCATCGCCAACAATCGGCACATCCGCCGGAACGGTTTTGGAAATAGAGGTCGGATCGATATCGATGTGCAGCACAGTGGCGTTCGGGCAGTATTTTGCCAGGTTATTGGTGGTGCGATCGTCAAAGCGTACCCCGACGGCAAAAATGACGTCGGAATGATGCATCGTCATATTGGCTTCGTAGGTGCCGTGCATGCCGAGCATACCGAGTGCCTGACGGTGGGTGGCCGGGAATGCCCCGAGCCCCATTAACGACGATGCCACCGGAAGGTTCAGCTTTTCGATAAGCTCACGCAGTTGCGGTCCGCACTGTGAGTTCACCGCTCCGCCGCCGACGTACACTACCGGTTTTTTAGCCGCTACCAGGGTTTGCAACGCGCGTTTAATCTGGCCTTTATGCCCCTGGGTCGTTGGGTTATAGGAACGCATGCTAACCGAATCCGGCCAGACGTAAGGCATTTTGTTCGCCGGATTGAGAATGTCTTTCGGGAGATCGACCACCACCGGGCCAGGACGCCCGCTCGCCGCCAGCCAGAACGCTTTTTTCAGCACACCCGGAATATCTTCCGTCTGCTTGACGAGGAAGCTGTGTTTCACCACCGGGCGAGAAATGCCGACCATGTCGCACTCCTGAAAGGCATCGTAGCCAATCAGCGAGGTGGCAACCTGACCGGAGAGCACCACCATCGGAATTGAATCCATATAGGCTGTCGCAATACCCGTTATGGCGTTTGTCGCCCCTGGACCTGAGGTCACCAGCACCACGCCGACTTCACCCGTTGCGCGTGCCAGTCCGTCAGCCATATGTACCGCGGCCTGCTCATGGCGCACCAGGACGTGATCGATCCCACCGACGGTATGCAGGGCATCGTAAATATCCAGGACCGCGCCCCCAGGGTAACCGAACACTTGCTTCACGCCTTGATCAATTAACGATCGGACGACCATTTCGGCGCCAGACAACATCTCCATGATTAGCCTCCAGGCTTATCGTTTCAGACAAACAGGCGTAACGGCCCTGTTTTGTCTTTTTTGTCAGAGTGACGCTCTGACGTTTTTTATTGTGCAGAGTGACAGTTACCATAACCGCTCGCCGAAAGGCAGGCAATTAGCAAACCTGAGTTGACGTATAAAGAAAAAAGCAGAAACAGAGGGTATTAAAAATAGTTATGGATAAATCCACTACGATAACGAGGCAGACTGACCATTGATCATTTAAAAAGGAGGAGGTTTAGTAATTCATGCATTTTTACTGCAGGGAAACGCGCCAAAAAAAATCACGACAGAATAAAACTTCAGACATTAAGTAAAAATCAGGATAAATAACAGGAATAGCATTATTTATCCTGAGGGCGTTTAGCGATGGCAGACGCTGACTAACAGCTCTTCCATCCACTGGTGCCCTTTATCGCGCCCGGCCGCTTCATGCCAGGAAAGGTAACAGGTCCGCGAGTTTAGATTCAGAGGCAGTACCCGGATGCGCAAATTCAGCGCCTCAGCAAATTCTTCTGCCAGCCAGCGTGGGGCGATGGCAACCAGCTGAGTTTGCGAGACAATATTTAAAACACTGGTCATCGCCATTCCCTGATAGGCAACGCAGGCCTGCTTATCGGGCGTGTCGTACCACGGCTGGCTAAAGGAAGCGTAGCGGTCAAGCGCGACAACCGCATGCTGTTCGCGGTAAATATCGCTTTCCTGCAATGTTTCATTCAGACGCGGATGCGTTTTGCTGGTCACCAGAACCATTTCATCGTTGAATAATGGCACACAGGAAAACTCAGGACGGCGAAATTCCTCATAGCCGATCACAAATTCTGTTTCCTGATATCGCAGCTGGTGTTCAGTATTTTGATTGAGCGATGATTTGAAGACCAGATGAATATTTGGCGCAATCTGCTCGACTTTATTATAGATAAGCGAGGTCAGATAGTTATCAAGCGGGCTGCAAACACACAAATGATAAATACGCTCGCTGACTGAAGGGTCAAAACCCGATCCCGGTAATTCATTCTGTACCAACTGCAGTGCCTGCCGTACCGATGCGAATAGCTGGAACGCCCGTGCTGTAGGCTGAATACCACGGCCATACCGGACAAATAATTCGTCATTAAACATCAGCTTAAGCCTGGCGACGGCGTTACTGACGGCGGGCTGCGACATCCCCAGTGAGTGAGCAGCTCGAGTGATATTTTGTTCCTGCATTACGGCATCGAATACGGTTAAAAGATTGAGATCCACGGTACGAAGCTGTGGTTTTGTCCCGTCAGGCACTTGCGGTGTATCCATTTTTTCTTCAAACATACCCTGCTCCATTGTTACGCTAAACTCCCTGTTCTCGTGTGTAACGATAACCTTAAAAAATATGATTTATCACGCATATAAATTCAGCAAAAGAGAAATGTTACAATTTAGGAATATATTAATACCTGCCAACGTTGACAGGGATACACTATGAGACGAGAAATATGTTCAGGGAGAGCAATAACATATCAAATAGTTTATATATTAAATGAAATCATAGATCCCACAAATAAACAATACAGCACTCAGTTAAGGATGATTTAAGCTCCAATTAAACATTAATCATTTTTTACCTGAAATGCTTAACATCTCATTATCACTAAGCTTACCTCCCAATGCATTTTGCAGCCGAAGGCAAACTAACCTGATGATAGTAAACGCATTCAAATGAAACAGCGGATATTTCAAAAGTTTATTTAATTGCAATCAAATATATTTAAATGATTCCTGGGATTAATCGCCAGTGCAAATTCAGACAAATAAAATCGTCAGCAATTGAAAAACCAGCACAATAAGCTAATTTCAGTGGTGCGGGAAATGACGCGTAACAGCCGTTTTCTCGGGCGAGGGGTTGACATCAATCCGCGTATCCAGTACCACTAAAGGCATATCGTATTTATCTGGGGCATGATTCATGATTCACAGCATTCGTTTCACCGGTCTACTACTACTAAACGCATCCACTGTGCGCGGTAGACTGGCGGGCGAAATTCAGCGTTGAATTGTCCTCTGGTTAACACAAAAAACCCGCGCCACTGCGCGGGTTTTTTTATGCTCGTAGCAAGGCGCCCAAATACAGACAAGGACCTAACCCATGAGCCAGCAAGTCATTATCTTCGATACCACCTTACGTGACGGCGAACAGGCATTACAGGCAAGCCTGAGCGTTAAAGAAAAATTGCAGATTGCGCTGGCCCTCGAACGTATGGGTGTAGACGTAATGGAAGTGGGCTTCCCTGTCTCATCTCCGGGTGATTTTGAGTCGGTTCAGACGATTGCCCGCACCATCAAAAACAGCCGGGTGTGCGCGCTGGCACGCTGCGTCGAGCACGATATCGATGTCGCGGCCGAGTCGTTAAAAGTGGCCGAAGCCTTCCGAATCCATACCTTTATTGCGACCTCTCCGATGCATATCGCCACCAAGTTGCGCAGCACGCTGGATGAGGTTATTGCGCGCTCAATTCATATGGTGAAACACGCACGCAACTATACCGACGACGTGGAGTTCTCCTGTGAAGATGCAGGCCGCACGCCGATCGAGGATCTGGCTCGCGTGGTTGAAGCTGCGATCCGCGCCGGTGCCACCACCATCAACATCCCGGATACCGTCGGCTATACCATGCCGTTCGAATTCTCCAACATCATTACCGGGCTGTATGAGCGCGTCCCGAATATCGATAAAGCGATTATCTCCGTGCATACCCATGACGATTTGGGCCTGGCGGTCGGTAACGCCATTGCCGCCGTCCACGCCGGAGCACGTCAGGTTGAAGGGGCAATGAACGGGATCGGTGAGCGCGCAGGCAACTGTTCGCTGGAAGAAGTGATCATGGCGATCAAGGTGCGCAAAGACATTATGAATGTGCAAACCCGCATCAATCACCATGAAATCTGGCGCACCAGCCAGACCGTCAGCCAGATTTGCAACATGCCCGTCCCGGCAAACAAAGCGATTGTTGGCACCGGTGCCTTTGCCCACTCCTCCGGTATCCACCAGGATGGCGTGCTGAAGAACCGTGAAAACTACGAAATCATGACCCCGGAATCTATCGGTCTGAACCAGGTACAGTTGAACCTGACCTCCCGCTCTGGCCGCGCAGCGGTGAAACACCGCATGGAAGAGATGGGTTATAAAGAGTCCGACTACAACATGGATCACCTGTATGACGCTTTCCTGAAGCTGGCCGATAAGAAAGGTCAGGTCTTCGATTACGACCTGGAAGCGCTGGCGTTCATCAACAAGCAGCAGGAAGAGCCAGAGCATTTTCGTCTGGACTACTTCAGCGTGCAGTCCGGTTCCAGCGATATCGCCACTGCCTCGGTGAAGCTGGCCTGTGGTGACGAAACGAAAGCAGAAGCAGCGAACGGCAACGGTCCGGTCGATGCGATTTACCAGGCCATCAACCGTATCACCGACTACGACGTTGAGCTGGTCAAATATGACCTGACGGCGAAAGGCCAGGGTAAGGATGCGCTGGGCCAGGTTGACATCGTGGTGAACTATAACGGCCGTCGCTTCCACGGCGTGGGTCTGGCGACCGATATCGTCGAGTCCTCCGCAAAAGCGATGGTTCACGTCCTGAATAACATCTGGCGCGCCGCAGAAGTTGAAAAAGAGTTGCAACGCAAAGCTCAGAATAAAGAGAACAATAAGGAAACCGTGTAATGTCGAAGAATTACCATATTGCTGTGTTACCGGGCGACGGAATTGGTCCCGAAGTTATGGCACAGGCGCTGAAGGTTCTGGAAGCTATCCGCACCCGTTTTGCGATGAAAATTACCACCAGCCACTACGATGTGGGCGGTGTCGCGATCGATAACCACGGCACGCCGCTGCCGCAGGCAACGGTGACCGGCTGTGAGAATGCGGATGCGGTGCTGTTTGGTTCCGTCGGTGGCCCGAAATGGGAACACCTGCCGCCAGCAGAGCAACCAGAGCGCGGGGCGCTGCTGCCACTGCGTAAACATTTCAAGCTGTTCAGCAACCTGCGCCCGGCCAAACTGTACCCGGGTCTGGAAGAGTTTTGCCCGCTGCGTGCTGATATTGCAGCTAACGGTTTCGATATTCTGTGCGTGCGTGAGTTAACCGGCGGCATCTACTTTGGCCAGCCAAAAGGCCGCGAAGGCAGCGGTCAGCATGAAAAAGCCTTTGATACTGAGGTTTATCACCGCTTTGAGATCGAACGCATCGCCCGTATCGCCTTCGAGTCGGCCCGTAAGCGCGGTCATAAAGTGACGTCGATTGATAAAGCCAACGTGCTGCAATCCTCGATCCTGTGGCGAGAAATCGTTAACGAAATCGCCCGGGAATACCCGGACGTGCAGCTGGCGCATATGTATATCGATAACGCCACCATGCAGCTGATCAAAGATCCGTCCCAGTTCGACGTGCTGCTGTGCTCCAACCTGTTTGGCGACATTCTGTCTGACGAGTGCGCAATGATCACCGGCTCAATGGGGATGCTGCCTTCCGCCAGCCTGAACGAAGAAGGTTTTGGCCTGTACGAACCAGCAGGCGGCTCGGCACCGGATATCGCGGGCAAGAACATTGCCAACCCGATTGCGCAGATCCTCTCTCTGGCGCTGCTGCTGCGCTACAGCCTGGATGCCAACGAGGCGGCGACGGCGATTGAAAACGCCATCAACCGTGCACTGGAAGAAGGCATCCGCACCGGCGATTTAGCCCGTGGTGCGTCTGCAGTCAGTACCGATGAAATGGGCGATATCATTGCCCGCTATGTCGCTGAAGGGGTGTAATCATGGCGAAGACGTTGTACGAAAAGTTGTTTGACGCTCACGTGGTTTATGAAGCGCAAAACGAAACCCCACTGCTCTATATAGACCGCCATCTGGTGCACGAAGTCACCTCGCCGCAGGCATTTGATGGCCTGCGCGCGCATCATCGTCCGGTGCGTCAGCCGGGTAAAACCTTTGCGACGATGGACCATAACGTCTCGACGCAGACCAAAGACATCAATGCCTCCGGTGAGATGGCCCGCATCCAGATGCAGGAGCTGATTAAGAACTGCAACGAGTTTGGCGTTGAGCTGTATGACCTGAACCACCCATACCAGGGCATTGTCCACGTGATGGGGCCGGAACAGGGTATCACCCTGCCGGGGATGACCATCGTCTGCGGCGACTCCCATACCGCCACCCACGGCGCGTTTGGCGCGCTGGCGTTCGGTATCGGCACCTCCGAAGTAGAACACGTGCTGGCGACCCAGACCCTGAAGCAGGGCCGCGCCAGAACCATGAAGATTGAAGTCACCGGCCAGGCTGCGCCGGGCATCACCGCCAAAGACATTGTGCTGGCAATCATTGGGAAAACGGGTAGCGCAGGCGGTACCGGGCACGTGGTGGAATTCTGTGGCAGCGCTATTCAGGCATTGAGCATGGAAGGCCGCATGACCCTGTGCAACATGGCCATTGAGATGGGTGCGAAAGCCGGTCTGGTTGCTCCGGATGAAATCACCTTCGAGTATGTCAAAGGCCGTCTGCACGCGCCGAAAGACCAGCATTATGACGACGCCGTCGCGTACTGGTCAACCCTCAAAACCGACGACGGCGCGCAATTCGACACCGTTGTGACCCTGCAGGCCGAAACCATTGCGCCGCAGGTGACCTGGGGTACTAACCCAGGCCAGGTGATTTCGGTCACCGACGCAATCCCCGATCCAGCGTCGTTTGCCGATCCGGTTGAGCGCGCCAGTGCCGAAAAAGCGTTGGCCTATATGGGGCTGAAACCGGGCGTGCCGTTGACCGAGGTGGCGATTGATAAAGTCTTTATCGGCTCCTGTACCAACTCGCGGATCGAAGATTTGCGCGCGGCGGCTGAGGTCGCGAAAGGCCGTAAAGTCGCACCAGGCGTGCAGGCGCTGGTCGTTCCCGGCTCCGGTCCGGTGAAAGCCCAGGCAGAAGAGGAAGGTCTGGATAAGATTTTCATCGAAGCGGGCTTTGAATGGCGTCTGCCAGGCTGCTCCATGTGTCTGGCGATGAACAACGATCGCCTGAATCCGGGCGAGCGCTGCGCATCCACCAGCAACCGTAACTTTGAAGGTCGTCAGGGGCGCGGCGGACGCACGCATCTGGTCAGCCCGGCAATGGCCGCGGCAGCAGCAGTGACCGGGCATTTCGCCGATATTCGCAACCTGAAATAAGGAGACCATCATGGCAGAGAAATTTATCCAGCATACTGGCCTGGTTGTCCCCCTGGACGCGGCCAACGTCGATACCGACGCCATTATCCCGAAGCAGTTTTTGCAGAAAGTGACCCGCACCGGTTTTGGTGCGCACCTGTTTAACGACTGGCGTTTTCTGGATGAGAAAGGCGAGGTGCCGAACCCGGAGTTCGTGCTGAACTTCCCGGAGTTCAAAGGCGCGTCGATCCTGCTGGCCAGGGAAAACTTCGGCTGCGGTTCATCACGCGAGCATGCGCCCTGGGCGCTGACCGATTACGGCTTCAAAGTGGTGATTGCACCGAGCTTCGCCGATATCTTTTACGGTAATAGCTTCAACAACCAGCTGCTGCCGGTGACGTTAAGCGACGAACAGGTCGACGAGCTGTTTGCGCTGGTGCAAAGCAGCCCAGGGATTAAATTTGAAGTGGATCTGGAAGCGCAGGAAGTGAAAGCCGGGGATAAAACCTATGGCTTTAGCCTCGATGCCTTCCGCCGCCACTGCATGATCAACGGCCTCGACAGCATCGGCCTGACCCTGCAGCATGAAGAGGCAATTGCCGCCTACGAGAATAAACAGCCAGCCTTTATGGCGTAATGAAATGGCCCGCGCCGCGGGCCATTCTAAAAAAGCCATCGTTCAGAAAATCACACATCCTTGATGCGGAAAGTCAGCGCCAGTGTCACCACTGAAATGGCTGCGATCGCCCAGTAGACCGCAGAGTGGCCGTAGCTTTGTGCCAGCGCGCCCTGAATCATCCCTGCCAGAATCACCCCGGTTGAAATGCTATTAGTAAACAGCGTGGTGGCCGAACCGGCTCGACCCGGCATCAGATCCTGGAACCAGAGCATGCCGATGCCGGCGACAATCCCTATAAAAATGGCGTTAAACAGCTGCAGGGCGAGCAGCGCTTCGTGGCTGTGAAAAAGAATGAGCCCCACGTAAAACAGCACGCCCGCCGCCACCGCGATCAGCATCATCCGCCGTTTACCAAAGTGCTTCACGTAGTAACCCGCGAGGATCATCGCCGGAATTTCCAGCCCAGCCGCCGTTCCCATTAAGATCCCAGCCAGCTTATCCGGCAGACCCAGATCGCTGCTGATCCACAGCGGCATGTCGATGATATACATGGTGTTGCAGGTCCACATCAGCGTGGAGGCGATAAACAGCATCCGTACGTTTTTGTTCTGCCAGCCGCTGACCTGGGTTAAAGGCGTCGCGGTCGCTGATTCCACCCGGGAGACGGTCGGAAGCGCAAAGGCGATCAATCCCAGGCTGATGGCAAAAATCCCTGCCGCGATGGAGAACATGACGGTAAAGCCATAGTTGAGCGCCAGCATAAAGGCCAGCGGCGGGCCGATTACCCACGCCAGGGAGAGCTGGGCACGCATCACCGAGCTGAACATCACCACTTCACGTGCGGAGCTGTCGGCGTATTCACGCGCGAGGGCGAACAGCTGCGGCATGGCGGTATTGGCCAGTGACGCCAGAAACACGCCGCAGGTTAATAAGGTCAGATAATGACGGTTAAAGGCAAACAGCAGCGCATTGCCGATGGCCATGGCGCAGCAAAACAGGATCAGTTTGCGCCGATCGCCCTGACTGTCCGAGCGCTTCGCCAGCCACAGGCTGACCAGGATCCCGGCGATGGCGTTAACAGTATAAAACAGCCCCCCCCAGAATGGCTGGGCCCCCACCTCACGGCTCAGGAATAGACTTAAGGTAGGCGCCTGCAACGCACCGGCCACGCCCATCATAAATGCCACCATTAAAAAGGCAGCGTAGACACCGTTGAGGCGGCGCCCCATCGTCATTAACCAGAGCATGATCAGTTCCCTTCAGCGCAAGTGAAAACGAAAAAAGCCAGCAGATGATACCTGCTGGCGTGGTGATTCGCACCAATACTCAGTCACACATGATCGAAGCAATTCAGCGTTCCGAGGTCGACGTTGTCACCTCCCACTGCATCAGATCGTCCAGTATTTTCAGCTGCTGTTCTGCGCACAGGCGGGCCAGCCAGGACACTCCTTTTGTCGCTGAGAAGTACTTTCGGTAAAACTGACGTGCGGTAGACCTCTTCATCATCACCTCCTCGCTTCATCGAAATGAATTATTGGCCTAATATAGGGATAAATAAATTGCTGATTTTTTGTCAGGAGTTCCTCTTTTATGCCGTCTGGTCGTCTGCAACAACAATTCATCCGCCTGTGGCAATGCTGTGATGGCCAAACCCGGGACACCACGCTCAGCGAACTCGCCGAGCTGCTCAGCTGTTCGCGACGCCATATGCGCACCCTCCTCAACACTATGCAGCAGCAGGGCTGGCTGAGTTGGGAAGCTGAAGCCGGACGCGGGAAACGATCCCGCCTGACCTTTCTCTATACCGGGCTGGCGCTTCAGCAGCAGCGGGCGGAAGACCTGCTGGAGCAGGATCGCATCGAGCAGCTGGTACAGCTGGTGGGGGATAAAGCCGCCGTGCGCCAGATGCTGGTGTCGCACCTGGGCCGTAGCTTCCGTCAGGGAAAGCACATCCTGCGCGTGCTCTATTACCGTCCGATGAAAAATCTTTTACCGGGCAGCGCGTTACGCCGCTCCGAAACCCATATGGCGCGACAGATATTTAGCGGGCTGACGCGCATAAATGAGGAAAATGGGGAACTGGAAGCCGATATCGCCCATCACTGGCAGCAACTTTCTCCGCTGCACTGGCGCTTTTTCCTGCGCCCCGGCATTCATTTCCACCATGGTCGCGAGCTGGAGATGGCCGACGTGATTGCCTCGCTGCAGCGCGCCCGCAAGCTGCCTCTCTATTCGCACATTACGCAGATCCAGTCCCCCACCGCCTGGACGCTGGATATTCAGCTCTCGGAGCCTGACCGCTGGCTGCCGTGGCTGCTGGGGTATGTGCCGTCGATGATCCTGCCGCAGGAATGGGAAACGATGCACAACTTTGCCAGCCAGCCGATCGGCACCGGCCCTTATGCGGTCTCGCGTAACAATAACAATCAGCTCAAGATCCGCGCCTTCGATGATTACTTTGGTTACCGGGCGCTGATTGACGAAGTGAACGTCTGGGTTTTGCCGGATATTAACGAAGAGCTGAGCGTCGGTCTGACGCTGGAGGGGCCCACCGAGGGCGAAAAAGCGGTGGAGAGCCGTCTTGAGGAGGGGTGTTACTACCTGCTGTTCGATGCCCGCTCCCCGCGCGGTGCCAGCACCGACGTGCGCCAGTGGATAAGCCGGATCCTCTCTCCTGCGAACCTGATCTATCAGGCCGAAGAGCTGTACCAGTCCTACTGGTTCCCGGCGTATGGCCTGCTTCCCCGCTGGCACCATGCCCGTCCGGGGCGCGGTGAAAAACCGGCCGGGCTGGAGAGCATTACCCTGACCTTCTATCGGGAGCATGTCGAACATCGGGTCATCGCCAGAATGATGAGCGAACTGCTGGCCGCCGAGCAGGTGACGCTCAACATTCAGGAAGTCAACTACGACGAATGGCATCGCGGCGATGTGGTAAGCGACATCTGGCTCAACAGCGTTAACTTCACCCTGCCGCTCGATTTTTCGCTGTTCTCACACCTGTATGAAGTGCCGCTGCTGCAGCACTGTATTCCCCGCGACTGGCAGCAGGACGCCGCCGCCTGGCGCGCGGGCGAGATGAATCTGGCGGTCTGGTGCCAGCAGCTGCTGGCGCAGCAGGCGATGGTCCCGCTGATCCACCACTGGCTGATGATCCAGGGGCAGCGCAGCATGCGTGGCCTGCGCATGAACACGCTGGGCTGGTTTGACTTTAAGTCGGCATGGTTTGCGCCGCCTGAACCATAATACTTTCGTAATATTCACCAAATCATTACAATGCTGTCGTTCTCATCGGGGTGCTGCGCGCGAGCGTGTGCTGAGAAAATACCCGTCGAACCTGATCCGGATAACGCCGGCGAAGGGATTTGAGGCTGTCGCTCAAAATCCTTTGCCACTCTCAATGTAAGAGGTGCAAAGTGTTCAAAACTGTTCTTCCCCTGCTGGCGCTGATCGCGCTGCCTGCCGTCGCCAGCCCTGTGCTGACGGTCTACACCTACGACTCTTTCGCCGCCGACTGGGGCCCGGGCCCGGCGGTCAAAAAAGCCTTTGAAGCCGACTGCGGCTGCGAGCTGAAGTTCGTGGCGCTGGAAGATGGCGTCTCGCTGCTCAATCGCCTGCGCATGGAAGGTAAAAACAGCAAAGCCGATGTGGTGCTGGGTCTGGATAACAACCTGCTGGAAGCCGCCACCCAAACCGGGCTGTTCGCGAAAAGTGGCGTGGCGACCGATGCGGTAAACGTGCCCGGCGGCTGGAAAAATGACACCTTTGTGCCTTTCGATTACGGCTACTTCGCCTTCGTCTACGACAAAAACAAGCTGAAAAACCCGCCGAAAAGCCTGAAAGAGCTGGTCGAGAGTGACCAGAAATGGCGCGTGATCTACGAAGACCCACGCACCAGCACCCCGGGTCTCGGCCTGCTACTGTGGATGCAGAAAGTGTACGGCGATAAAGCGCCGGAAGCCTGGCAGAAACTGGCCGCCAAAACGGTCACCGTGACCAAGGGCTGGAGTGAAGCCTACGGTCTGTTCCTGAAAGGGGAAAGCGACCTGGTGCTGAGCTACACCACCTCGCCTGCGTATCATATTATCGCCGAGAAGAAAGACAATTATGCCGCCGCTGATTTTGCCGAAGGTCACTACCTGCAGGTTGAAGTGGCTGCCCGCACCCATGCCAGCAAACAGCCGGAGCTGGCCGAGAAGTTCCTGAAATTCATGGTCTCACCGTCGTTCCAGAGCGCCATTCCAGAGGGCAACTGGATGTACCCGGTCACCAACGTCGCGTTACCTGCCGGTTTTGACACGCTGGTGAAACCCAAAACCACGCTGGAATTTACCCCGCACGACGTCGCCGGGAAACGTGCCGCCTGGGTCAGTGAATGGCAACGCGCCGTCAGCCGCTAATCGCCGGCTGGCTCCTTCCGGGGCTGACGGCTGCCACGCTGATGGTGACCGTCGCGCTGGGGGCGTTTCTCGCGCTGTGGCTTAACGCACCCGCTACTGACGTAGCGGCACTGTGGCACGACAGCTATCTGTGGCACGTCATCCGCTTCTCGTTCTGGCAGGCATTTCTCTCCGCACTGCTCTCTGTCGTACCTGCCATCTTCCTCGCCCGCGCCCTCTACCGACGTCGCTTCCCCGGCAGGCAGGCGCTGCTACGCCTGTGCGCGATGACGCTTATCCTGCCGGTACTGGTGGCGGTGTTTGGCATTCTTAGCGTCTATGGCCGTCAGGGCTGGCTTGCCTCCCTGTGTCAGGTACTCGGACTGGAGTGGACGTTCTCACCCTATGGCCTGCAGGGCATTTTGCTGGCACACGTCTTTTTCAATATGCCGATGGCCACGCGGCTGCTGCTGCAGGCGCTGGAGAATATCCCCGGTGAGCAGCGCCAGCTGGCCGCCCAGCTCGGGATGCGCGGCTGGTCGTTTTTCCGGTTTGTCGAGTGGCCCTGGCTGCGCCGCCAGATCCCCCCGGTGGCTGCGCTGATTTTCATGCTCTGCTTCGCCAGCTTTGCCACGGTGCTCTCTCTGGGCGGCGGGCCACAGGCCACCACCATCGAGCTCGCCATCTATCAGGCCCTGAGCTATGACTACGATCCCGGTCGCGCGGCGCTGCTGGCGATGGTGCAGATGTTCTGCTGCCTGGGGCTGGTGGTACTGAGCCAGCGGCTGGGTAAAGCCATTGCGGTGGGCAGCAGCCAACTGACCGGCTGGCGCGATCCGCAGGACTGCCTGCGCAGCCGCCTGACCGATGGCCTGCTGATCGCTCTGGCGCTGCTGCTGCTGCTCCCGCCGCTGCTGGCGGTGGTGGTCGACGGGCTGAACCTCAACCTACTGTCGGTCCTGCAACAGCCGGTGCTCTGGCAGGCGCTCGGCACCTCGCTGCGCATTGCGCTCGGGGCGGGTTTACTCTGCGTGGTGCTGACCATGATGCTGCTGTGGACCAGCCGCGAACTGTATGCCCGACAGGCAATCGTGGCCGGACAGATGCTGGATCTCAGCGGCATGTTGATTCTGGCGATGCCCGGCATCGTGCTGGCGAGCGGATTTTTCCTGCTGTTTAACAGCACCATCGGCCTGCCTGAATCGGCGGACGGGATTGTGATTTTCACCAATGCGCTGATGGCGATCCCCTATGCACTGAAAGTGCTGGAAAACCCGATGCGCGATCTCAGCGCCCGCTACACGCAGCTTTGTTCCTCGCTGGGGATGCACGGCTGGCAGCGGCTCACAACGGTTGAGCTGCGCGCGTTGAAGCGCCCGCTGGCTCAGGCGCTGGCATTTGCCTGCGTGCTGTCGATCGGGGATTTCGGGGTGGTGGCGCTGTTTGGCAATGACGATTTCCGCACCCTGCCGTTCTGGCTGTATCAACAGATCGGCTCTTACCGCAGCCAGGATGGTGCCGTCACGGCGCTGCTGCTGCTGCTGCTGTGCTTTGCGTTATTTACCGTTATCGAAAAACTTCCGGGACGTGATGTTAAAACTGACTGATGTAACCTGGCTTTACCAGCACCTGCCGATGCGTTTCACCCTCTCCGTTCGCCGGGGAGAGTTAATCGCGGTGCTCGGCCCCAGCGGGGCGGGAAAAAGTACGCTCCTGAACCTGGTCGCCGGTTTTCTGCAACCGGCCAGCGGCAGCATCACCATTGAAGAGAAAGACCATACCCGGACGCCGCCTTCTCAGCGCCCGGTGTCGATGCTGTTTCAGGAAAACAACCTCTTTACCCACCTGACGGTGCGTCAGAATATCGGCCTTGGGATGCATCCGGGGCTGCGGCTGAACGCCGATCAGCAGCAAAAGCTGAACAGCATTGCAGCGCAAATGGGGATCAGCGACCTGCTGGAACGTCTGCCGGGAGAGCTTTCCGGGGGTCAGCGTCAGCGTGCCGCCCTGGCGCGCTGCCTGGTGCGTGAACAGCCCATTTTGCTGCTGGATGAGCCCTTTTCGGCGCTGGATCCCGCCTTACGCCAGGAGATGCTGCTGCTGGTAAAAGAGGTTTGTGAGCGTCAGCAGCTGACGATGCTGATGGTGTCACACAGCGTGGAAGATGCGGCGAGGATCGCCCCCCGCGCCGTGGTGGTGGCCGATGGGCGTATCGCCTGGGATGGCGATACCCAGGCGCTGGTGCAAGGTAAAGTCAGCGCGTCGCGGCTGTTGGGGATCGCGTAAACCCGGTCAACGGCTGACCACTTTTAGCAAGATCTCGCCGTACACCGGCATCAGCGGGTGGCGAATCAACGCCACCAGCGCCATCACCGCCACGCCCAGCATCACGGGTGCCACCCACAGCAGACGTCCACGCGGCAGGTAAGTGCTCAGACGATCGGCGCTCGCTTTACCGCTGCGCCACAGTCGCCAGCAGAGCCATGCCGCCAGCCACAGCAGCAGCGCGGTCGCCAGCAGCAGCCATTTAAAGCCTCCGCTCTGCATCCCGACAGGAATATCGATCGCCGCACCGGCCAGAATGCCCGGCAGGAAATAGACCGGCGGCCAGAACAGGCACCCAATCAGATTCGGCACAATAAACTTCGACACCGGCAGATCGAGCATCCCCGCCACCATCGGCACCAGCGGACGCGTCGGACCCACAAAACGGCCCACCAGAATGGTAAACATGCTGTGCTGATGCAGGGCGTGCTCGGTTTTATCGAGCAGGGCTTTGTTCTTCTTCATGAACGACCAGCGGTGCAGCGGCTTTTTAAAGCGCCAGCCCAGCCAGAAAGAGATCCAGTCGCCCAGCAGACAGCCGACGATGCCCGCCAGCCACGCCTGCCAGAAGTTAACCTCGCCGCTGCCGATCAGCGCCCCAAGCCCGGCCATCATCACCGTGCCGGGTAAAATGAGCCCGACCAGCGCCAGAGATTCGAGAAAGGCCACTAACGCAATCGCGAAGAGCGAGTAAGTAACGGACTGGGTAATAAAATGTTCCAGCAATGCCTGCATAACTGTTCCGGTCAGGTAACAAAGCAGGGATTCTGCGAAGACATGCCTGCTGCGTCAAGACATCAATTGTCTGAATAGTTTACCGGGTGTACGCGGCTTTCAGCGAATTCGTTTAGTTTTATTTACCTTCTGTTCACTTTTTTACTCACAGCCCGCGCGGAATTCGCTGGGGCTGGCACCGGTGCATTTCTTAAATACGCGGGAAAAATAGAGTTGATCTTCAAAGCCTACGTTGCGCCCGACGCTGGCAATCGGCATCCGGGTGGTGCTCAGCAGCAGTTTGGCCTGGCTGATGCGCTGATCTTCGCGCCAGCTCAGCACGCTCACGCCCAGCTGCTGGCGGAACAGGTGCGACAGGCGCGACGGAGAGAGGCAAACGTGCTGGGCAACGCTGGCAATGTCGAACTGCCCGTCCGCCAGATGATCGCTGATGTACTGGCATGCCTCGCGCACCCGATGATCCAGCGGCGGGTTGAGCGACTCGTTGATCGCCTCCATGCGCCTGAGCAGCAGTTGCTCCAGCAGGTTGATCGCCAGCAGCTCTGCATAGCGCCCACCCGCCTGCCCGGCCTCGATAATCTGGGCGAACAGCTCGCGAAACTGCGGCTGATGCACGTCATCCGGGCGATAAAATCCAGTGTGGGCAAACATCGACGGCCAGCTCAGCCACTCCTGCCAGTAGGCGCGCGGACGAAAGTAGACCCACTGGTGATACCACTCGCTGGCATCCGGATGGCGTCCGTAGTGGTGAATTTCTCCCGGCGGAAACAGCAGAATATCGCCTGGACGGCAGATATAGGTTTGATCGTTATTCTTAATCACCCCTTCGCCGCGCACGGTCATATTGAGGATATAGCCTTTCATCCCCAGCGGTCGATCAACGTAAAAATCGAGATACCCCTCAGACTCGATAGGGGTTAATCCCGCGACCAGATGCGCGTTAAACGAGTAGCCCGGCAGCAGGGGATCACTTTGCGTTTCAGCCATAATTTCAATACTCCTGACGGTCCTGAAGGAAACCATTTGTCCATATCAACAAAAGCGGCATAAAAACCGGGCCCTGAAAGGTCCAAACGCTATCAGCACGCTTTTATGTCCAGATTGATAACGCCTCCGTTGCGATTTAACCGTAACAGCGTGCAGGTCAGCGGTAACAAAAGTGTCTATAACCGCGGCAGAAATGTCCACATTGAATATTTGCACGGCGTCACACTTTCTCATGTCACAGCAAAATCATCCATAAGATTAGCGGATCCTGCCTGACGATTTTCTCCCTCACTCTCTAATGTTCATGCATACCTGTTTTTTGATGGAGCAACAGCATGGCAATTGCGATTGGCCTGGACTTTGGCAGTGACTCGGTACGTGCCCTGGCAGTGGAGTGCACAACGGGCCAGGAGATAGCGACGAGCGTTGAGTGGTACCCGCGCTGGCAAGAGGGGCGCTTCTGTGATGCGCCGAATAATCAGTTCCGCCACCACCCACGCGACTATATCGAGTCGATGGAAGCGGCAATCAAAGCGGTGCTGGCCGACTTGAGCGACGCACAGCGCAGCGAGATCGTCGGGATTGGCGTGGACAGCACCGGTTCAACCCCGGCACCGATTGACGCCGACGGCCACGTGCTGGCGCTGCGCCCGGAGTTTGCTGATAACCCGAACGCCATGTTCGTGCTGTGGAAAGACCATACCGCAGTGGAAGAAGCCGAAGCCATCACCCGTTTGTGCCATCAGCCTGGCAAGAACGACTACTCCCGCTACATTGGCGGCATTTATTCCAGCGAGTGGTTCTGGGCCAAAATTCTGCACGTCACCCGCCAGGACGCACGCGTGGCGCAGGCCGCGGTGTCGTGGATTGAACTCTGCGACTGGGTACCCGCTCTGCTTTCCGGCACGACGCGCCCACAGGACATTCGCCGGGGTCGCTGCAGCGCCGGGCATAAATCCTTGTGGCATGAAAGCTGGGGCGGTCTGCCACCCGCCACCTTCTTTGACGAACTCGACCCTGTCATCAATCAGAACCTCGACTACCCGCTGTTTACCGATACCTGGACGGCCGATATCCCGGTGGGCACGCTCTGTGCAGAGTGGGCAGAGCGCCTCGGCCTGCCGCAGCAGGTGGCCATTTCCGGCGGCGCCTTTGACTGTCATATGGGCGCAGTGGGCGCGGGCGCCCAGCCCAACACGCTGGTGAAAGTGATCGGCACCTCAACCTGCGACATCCTCACCGCCGACAAAGCCAGCGTGGGCGACCGCGCAGTGAAAGGCATTTGCGGCCAGGTCGACGGCAGCGTGGTCCCTGACTTTATCGGTCTGGAAGCGGGCCAGTCCGCCTTCGGCGATATCTATGCCTGGTTTGGCCGGGTGCTGGGCTGGCCGCTGGATCAACTGGCGGCCACCCATCCGGAACTCAAACCTCAGATTGACGCCAGCAAGAAGCAGCTGCTGGTGCAATTAACCGACGCCTGGGCAAAAAACCCCTCTCTGGACCATCTACCGGTGGTACTCGACTGGTTTAACGGTCGCCGTACGCCGAATGCTAACCAGCGTCTGAAAGGGGTAATTACCGATCTGAATCTCGCCACCGACGCCCCGGCGCTATTTGGCGGGCTCGTGGCGGCGACCGCCTTTGGCGCGCGCGCGATTATGGAGTGCTTCACCGAACAGGGTATCGACGTCAACAACGTGATGGCGCTGGGCGGGATCGCCCGTAAGAACCCGGTGATTATGCAGGCCTGCTGCGATGTCCTGAACCGTCCGCTGCAGATTGTCGCCTCCGATCAATGCTGTGCTCTGGGCGCCGCCATCTTCGCTGCCGTAGCGGCAGGCGTGCATGCCGATATCCCAACCGCGCAACAGCATATGGCCAGCGAGGTGGAAAACACCCTGCAGCCGCGTGCGCAGCAGGCGCAACGTTTTGAACAGCTCTATCAGCGCTATCAGCAGTGGTCGCAAAGCGCTGAACAGCACTATCTCCCTGTCGCCGCCCCGGTTAAGAACACCCCGGAATCCACGGCAACCCTGACACATTAAGGACATGACAATGACGATTTTTAATAATTATGAAGTGTGGTTTGTGATTGGTAGCCAGCATCTTTACGGGCCGGAAGCCCTGCGCCAGGTGACTCAGCACGCTGAACATGTTGTAAACGCCCTGAATGCAGAGGCCAAACTGCCCTGCAAGCTGGTCCTGAAACCGCTTGGTACCTCACCGGATGAGATCACCCATATCTGCCGCGATGCCAACTACGACGACAAATGCGCCGGTCTGGTGGTGTGGCTGCACACCTTCTCCCCGGCCAAAATGTGGATCAACGGCCTGACAATCCTCAACAAACCGCTGCTGCAGTTCCATACCCAGTTCAACGCAGCGCTGCCGTGGGACAGCATCGACATGGACTTTATGAACCTGAACCAGACCGCGCACGGCGGCCGCGAGTTTGGCTTCATTGGCGCGCGTATGCGCCAGCAGCACGCGGTTGTGACCGGTCACTGGCAGGATCAACAGGCCCACAAACGTATTGGTTCGTGGATGCGCCAGGCGGTATCAAAACAGGATACCCGCCAGCTGAAAGTGGCTCGCTTTGGCGACAACATGCGTGAAGTGGCGGTCACCGACGGGGATAAAGTCGCCGCGCAGATCAAGTTTGGTTTTTCGGTTAACACCTGGGCGGTAGGCGACCTGGTGCAGGTGGTCAACGAGGTCAGCGACGGCGATGTGAATGCACTGATCGATGACTACGAAAGTAGCTACCGCCTGACGGCTGCCGCACAAATCAACGGTGACAAGCGCCAGAACGTGCTGGATGCTGCCCGCATTGAGCTGGGCATGAAGCGCTTCCTCGAACAGGGCGGCTTCCATGCGTTCACCACCACC
The DNA here is from genome assembly GCF_051656365.1 of Silvania sp. Lineage (NCBI taxonomy): Bacteria > Pseudomonadati > Pseudomonadota > Gammaproteobacteria > Enterobacterales > Enterobacteriaceae > Silvania > Silvania sp. The sequence goes on from NZ_JBOGBT010000039.1 coordinate 96,210, forward strand.
TTTGAAGATCTTCACGGCCTGAAGCAACTGCCAGGTCTGGCGGTACAACGTCTGATGCAGCAGGGCTATGGCTTTGCAGGCGAAGGCGACTGGAAAACCGCCGCCCTGCTACGCATCATGAAAGTGATGTCGACCGGTCTGCAGGGCGGCACCTCATTTATGGAAGATTACACCTACCACTTCGAGAACGGCAACGATCTGGTGCTGGGCTCGCACATGCTGGAAGTGTGTCCATCGATCGCTGTTGACGAAAAACCGATCCTCGACGTGCAGCACCTGGGCATTGGCGGCAAAGCCGATCCAGCCCGTCTGATCTTCAACACCCGTACCGGCCCGGCGATTAACGCCAGCCTGATCGATCTGGGCGATCGCTTCCGCCTGCTGGTCAACTGTGTTGATACGGTAGAAACCCCGCACGCCCTGCCAAACCTGCCGGTGGCTAACGCCCTGTGGAAAGCTCAGCCGGATCTGCCAACCGCATCCGAAGCCTGGATCGTAGCCGGTGGCGCACACCATACCGTGTTCAGCCACGCGCTGGATCTCAGCGACATGCGTCAATTCGCTGAACTGCACGACATCGAGCTGGCGGTCATCGATAACGATACCCGTATGCCGGCCTTTAAAGACGCACTGCGCTGGAACGAAGTCTATTACGGTTCAAAACGTTAACAGGGGAACCTTTGGCCTGCCGCAGGGCGGGCCTTTTTTCCTGGAGGATGCATGCTAGAAGATCTTAAACGTCAGGTTCTGGAAGCCAATCTGGCCCTGCCAGAACATCATCTCGTTACCCTGACCTGGGGTAACGTCAGCGCGGTCGATCGTGAACGCGGTGTGTTTGTGATTAAACCGTCCGGCGTCGATTACCGGGCGATGACCGCCGACGATATGGTGGTGGTGAGCCTTGCGACCGGCGAAGTGGTGGAAGGAAAGAAAAAGCCCTCCTCTGATACGCCCACCCATCGGCTACTGTATCAATCCTTCCCGTCGATTGGCGGCATTGTGCATACCCACTCCCGTCACGCCACCATCTGGGCGCAGGCAGGACTTTCAATCCCAGCGACCGGCACTACCCATGCCGACTATTTCTACGGCCCCATACCCTGCACCCGCAAGATGACCGATGCCGAGATCAACGGGGAGTATGAGTGGGAAACTGGCAACGTGATTGTCGAAACCTTTGAGAATCAAGGGATCGATGCGGCGCAGATGCCTGGGATACTGGTGCATTCTCACGGCCCGTTCGCGTGGGGCAAAAATGCCGAAGACGCGGTGCACAACGCCATCGTGCTGGAGGAAGTGGCTTATATGGGCATCTTCTGCCGTCAGCTGGCCCCGCAGCTACCAGACATGCAGCAAACGCTGCTCGACAAACACTACCTGCGCAAGCACGGCGCGAAAGCCTATTACGGGCAGTAACAACACAGGGACACCTGTATAAAACCCCAGCAAAACTCCCTCAACCAGGCTATACTCACGCCTGGTTTTACTTTATGAGAGAGCGGCGTGGCGCAGGCGCAAGAAGGTTTTTTATTGACCCGACACTGGCGGGATACGCCGCAGGGTACAGAGGTTGAATTCTGGCTGGCGACCGACAAGGGACCGCTTAACGTCACCCTGCCTGCGCAGGAATCCGTCGCATTCATCCCTGAACCGCACGTCGAAAAAACCAAACAGCTGCTGCGCGATGAAAACGGCTGGCGGCTGACCCCGCTTGAACTGCACGACTTTCAGCGTCGTCCGGTGTACGGCCTCTACTGTCGCGCCCATCGCCAGCTGATGCGCTATGAAAGGCTGCTGCGTGAGGCGGGCGTGACCTTGTACGAAGCGGACATCCGTCCTCCGGAGCGCTTCCTGATGGAGCGCTTTATAACCGCGCCCGTCTGGGTCGATGGCACCCCACAGGGCGACGGGCTGATTAACGCCCGCCTCAAACCCCATCCGCACTATCGCCCGCCCCTCAAATGGGCATCGATTGATATTGAAACCACCCGCCACGGCGAGCTGTACTGTATTGGCATCGAGGGCTGCGGCCAGCGGGTTGTCTATATGCTGGGTCCGGCCAATGGCGATGCCGCCGGGCTCGATTTCCAGCTTGAGTACGTTAACAGCCGTTCGCAACTGCTGGAAAAGCTCAACGCGTGGGTAGCACAGCACGACCCCGACGTGCTCATCGGCTGGAACGTGGTGCAGTTCGACTTAAGGGTGCTGCAAAAGCACGCCGAGCGCTACCGCATTCCGCTGCTGCTCGGGCGCGGCAACAGCGAGCTGGAGTGGCGCGAGCACGGGTTTAAGAACGGCGTTTTCTTTGCCCAGGCTCGCGGGCGCCTTATCATCGACGGTATCGAAGCGTTAAAGTCTGCCTTCTGGAGCTTCTCGTCGTTCTCGCTGGAAACGGTATCGCAGGAGCTGCTTGGTGAGGGCAAGTCCATCGACAATCCCTGGGACCGGATGGACGAGATCGACCGCCGGTTTGCGCAGGATAAACCGGCTCTGGCGACCTATAACCTGAAAGACTGCGAGCTGGTGACGCGCATTTTCCACAAAACGGAGATCATGCCGTTCCTGCTGGAGCGTGCCACCGTCAACGGGCTGGCGGTTGACCGGCACGGTGGTTCGGTTGCGGCCTTCAGCCACCTCTATATCCCGCGCATGCACCGGGCGGGCTATGTCGCCCCTAACCTCGGCGATGTGCCGCCGCAGGCCAGCCCTGGCGGCTATGTGATGGACTCCCGGCCAGGTCTGTACGACTCGGTGCTGGTGCTGGACTATAAAAGCCTTTATCCGTCGATTATCCGTACCTTCCTGATCGATCCGGTGGGGCTGGTGGAAGGGCTGGCGCAGCCGGATGAACAGCACAGCACCGAAGGCTTTCTTGGGGCGCGTTTTTCCCGGGAAAAGCACTGTTTGCCGGAGATCGTCAGCCAAATCTGGCACGGTCGCGATGACGCCAAACGCCACGGCAACAAACCCTTGTCCCAGGCTCTGAAGATCATCATGAACGCCTTTTATGGCGTACTCGGCACCAGCGCCTGCCGCTTCTTTGATCCTCGCCTGGCGTCGTCGATCACGATGCGCGGTCATGAAATTATGCGCCAGACTAAAGCGCTGATTGAGTCCCAGGGCTACGACGTAATTTACGGCGATACCGACTCGACCTTCGTCTGGCTCAAAGGGGCACACCGGGAAGAAGCCGCCGCAGCTATCGGCCAGAAGCTGGTGGCATACGTTAACGACTGGTGGCTCACCCACCTGCAGCAGGCTGGCTTAACCAGCACCCTTGAGCTGGAATATGAGACCCACTTTTGTCGTTTTTTAATGCCGACCATTCGCGGCACCGATCAGGGCAGCAAGAAGCGCTATGCCGGTCTGATTCAGGAGGGAAGTAATCAGCGAATGGTCTTTAAAGGGCTGGAAACGGTACGTACCGACTGGACGCCGCTGGCCCAGCATTTCCAGCAGGCGCTGTATCTGAAAATCTTCCGTCAGGAGCCCTATCAGAACTACGTGCGTGAGACCATCGCCAGCCTGATGGCGGGCGAGCTGGATAACCAGCTGGTGTACCGCAAGCGCCTGCGTCGCCCGCTGACGGAGTACCAGCGTAACGTCCCGCCGCACGTTCGCGCTGCGCGGCTTGCCGACGAAGAGAATGTCCGTCGCGGCCGCGCGCCACAGTATCAAAATCGCGGCACCATCAAATATGTCTGGACCACCAGCGGTCCGGAGCCGGTGGATTATCAGCACTCGCCGCTTGACTACGATCACTACCTCACGCGCCAGCTGCAGCCCGTGGCAGAAGGAATTTTACCGTTTATGGACGACGATTTTGCTACACTGATGACGGGACAGTTGGGGCTATTTTGACAGGTGACGAAATCGCTGCCATCCAGTACCATAGCGCCCTTTCCATTCCCGGACCCATTATTCGATTGCCGTCATTTTGAACGGTAGTTGAACTATTGCCTGCAATTAAAGATTAGAGCCGAACAAATATGCCTTTTACACTTGGTCAACGCTGGATCAGCGATACAGAAAGCGAACTTGGATTAGGAACGGTAGTGGCGCTGGATGCGCGGATGGTCACTTTCCTTTTCTCCGCAACCGGTGAAAACCGTCTGTATTCTCGCAATGACTCCCCTGTCACCCGCGTGATGTTCAACCCGGGCGACACCGTTACCAGCCATGAAGGCTGGCAGCTGAAGATTGAAGACGTAAAAGAAGAGAACGGACTGCTGGCCTATATCGGCACGCGTCTCGATACCGACGAGACCGATGTGATGCTGCGCGAAGTACTGCTCGACAGCAAACTGGTGTTCAGCAAGCCACAGGATCGCCTGTTTGCCGGTCAGATTGACCGTATGGATCGCTTCTCGCTGCGCTATCGCGCGCGTAAATTCCAGAGCGAACAGTACCGAATGCCGTGGAGCGGCCTGCGCGGTCAGCGCACCAGCCTGATCCCTCACCAGCTCAACATTGCCCATGATGTCGGCCGTCGCCATGCGCCGCGTGTCCTGCTGGCCGATGAAGTGGGTTTAGGTAAAACCATCGAAGCGGGCATGATTCTGCATCAGCAGCTGCTCGCGGGCGCGGCCGAACGTGTGCTGATCGTGGTGCCGGAAACCCTGCAGCACCAGTGGCTGGTGGAGATGCTGCGCCGCTTTAACCTGCGCTTCTCCCTGTTCGACGATGAGCGCTATGCCGAAGCCCAGCACGATGCCGATAATCCGTTCGAAACCGAACAGCTGGTAATCTGCTCCCTGGACTTTGTCCGCCGCAGCAAGCAGCGCCTCGAACACCTGTGTGATGCCGAATGGGACATCATGGTGGTCGATGAAGCGCACCATCTGGTGTGGAGCGAAGAGGCGCCAAGCCGTGAGTATATGGCGATTGAACAGCTGGCCGAGCGCGTGCCGGGGATCCTGCTGCTGACCGCAACGCCGGAGCAGCTGGGTCTGGAAAGCCACTTTGCGCGTCTGCGCCTGCTCGATCCGAGCCGCTTCCACGACTTCGCGCAGTTTGTTGAAGAGCAGAAAAATTATCGCCCGGTGGCCGATGCCGTTGCCCTGCTGCTGGCGGGCAAGCATCTGTCCAACGACGAGCTCAATACCCTGAGCGATCTGATTGGCGAACAGGATATCGAGCCCTTACTGCAGGCCGCCAACAGCGACCGTGACGGCGCTGAAGCCGCGCGTCAGGAGCTGGTCTCGATGCTAATGGACCGTCACGGCACCAGCCGCGTCCTGTTCCGTAACACCCGTAACGGGGTAAAAGGTTTCCCGAAACGCGAGCTGCACACCATCCGTCTGCCGCTGCCAACCCAGTACCAGACCGCGATCAAAGTCTCTGGCATCATGGGCGCACGCAAAACGGCGGAAGAGCGCGCCCGCGATATGCTCTATCCGGAACAGATTTACCAGGAATTTGAAGGCGACAGCGGCACCTGGTGGAACTTCGATCCGCGCGTTGAATGGCTGATGGGCTACCTCACCGCGAATCGCTCCCAGAAAGTGCTGGTCATTTGCGCCAAAGCCACCACAGCCCTACAGCTTGAGCAGGTTCTGCGCGAGCGGGAAGGCATTCGCGCCGCGGTGTTCCATGAAGGGATGTCGATCATTGAGCGCGACCGCGCAGCGGCCTGGTTCTCCGAAGAAGACAGCGGCGCACAGGTTCTGCTGTGTTCCGAAATCGGTTCCGAAGGGCGTAACTTCCAGTTCGCCAGCCGTCTGGTGATGTTCGACCTGCCGTTCAACCCGGATCTGTTGGAGCAGCGTATTGGTCGTCTGGACCGTATTGGCCAGGCGCACGATATCCAAATCCATGTGCCGTATCTGGAAAAAACGGCCCAGTCAGTGCTGGTGCGTTGGTTCCACGAAGGGCTGGATGCGTTTGAACATACCTGCCCGACCGGTCGCACCATTTACGACAACGTCCATAGCGAGCTGACAGCCTTCCTCGCATCGCCGGAAATCACCGACGGCTTTGACGATCTGATCAAAGTCTGTCGTGAACAGCACGACGCACTGAAAGTTCAGCTGGAACAGGGCCGGGATCGTCTGCTGGAGATCCACTCTAACGGCGGTGAAAAAGCGCAGGCCCTGGCCGAAAGCATCGAAGAGCAGGATGACGATACCAGCCTGATCAGCTTTGCCATGAACCTGTTCGATATCGTCGGTATTAACCAGGACGATCGCGGGGAGAACATGATTGTGCTCACCCCGTCCGATCATATGCTGGTGCCAGACTTCCCTGGCCTGCCGGAGGATGGCTGCACCATCACCTTTGAACGTGATGTGGCCCTGTCTCGCGAAGATGCCCAGTTCATTACCTGGGAACACCCGTTGATTCGTAACGGCCTGGATCTGATCCTCTCCGGCGATACCGGCAGCAGCACTATTTCGCTATTGAAGAACAAAGCCTTGCCGGTGGGCACGCTGCTGCTCGAGCTGATTTACGTTGTGGAAGCCCAGGCGCCGAAACAGCTGCAGCTTAACCGCTTCCTGCCCGCCACGCCGGTGCGTTTGCTGCTGGATAAGAACGGTACCAACCTCGCGGCGCAGGTTGAGTTTGAAAGCTTTAACCGTCAGCTCAGTGCGGTTAACCGTCATACTGGCAGTAAGCTGGTGAACGCCGTTCAGCAGGAAGTTTATGCCATTCTGCAACAGGGTGAAACGCAGATTGAGAAAGCGGCTCGCGTATTAATTGATGCCGCACGCAGTGAAGCTGATGAAAAACTGTCAGCCGAGCTATCTCGTCTGGAAGCGCTGAGAGCGGTAAACCCGAACATCCGTGACGACGAGCTGGCGGCGATCGAAAGCAATCGTCAGCAGGTGCTCGAAAGCCTGGACGAGGCGGGCTGGCGTCTGGATGCGCTGCGCCTCATCGTTGTGACGCATCAGTAAGCGAGGCGCAAAATGGTAATGGAACCCTACAATCCCCCGCAGGATCCGTGGCTGGTCATTCTGTATCAGGATGAACATATTATGGTGGTCAACAAGCCGAGCGGCTTGTTGTCCGTGCCCGGCAGGCTGGATGAGCACAAAGACAGCGTGATGACGCGTATTCAGCGCGATCACCCGCAGGCGGAGTCCGTCCACCGTCTGGACATGGCGACCAGCGGTGTGATTGTGGTGGCGTTGACCAAGGCGGCTGAGCGTGAACTTAAGCGCCAGTTTCGCGAGCGAGAGACGAAGAAACAGTACGTGGCACGGGTCTGGGGTCATCCCCAACCAGCCGAAGGGCTGGTTGATCTGCCGCTGATCTGCGACTGGCCGAACCGCCCGAAGCAGATGGTGTGCTACGAGACCGGTAAAGCGGCGCAAACCGAGTATGAAGTGCTGGAGTACGCGCAGGACAATAGCGCGCGGGTGCGGTTAAAACCGATTACCGGCCGCTCGCACCAGCTGCGTGTGCATATGCTGGCGTTAGGGCATCCGATTCTGGGTGACCGCTTTTATGCCTCACCGGAGGCGCTGGCGATGGCCCCGCGCCTGCAGCTGCACGCTGAGATGCTGACCATTACCCATCCTGAATATGGCACGCCGATGACCTTCAAGGCCCCGGTGGATTTTTGACGAGTTGCCCGGCAGCGCTTTGCCTGCCGGGCTTTCATCCTTACTTAAAGCCTTTCTGCTCTTTAATCAGTTCGTACGCTTTCTGAATTTCCTGCGCTTTCTGCTTCGCCATCTCCATCATTTCTGGCGGTAAACCTTTCGCCACCAGCTTATCCGGATGGTGTTCGCTCATCAGCTTGCGGTAGGCGCGCTTAATGGTCGTCGCATCATCAGTGGGCTTAACGCCCAGCACGTTACAGGCATCTTCCAGCGTCGGTCCCCGCTGCGCCTGCTGCCAACCGCCGCCGCCCGCCTGCTGTTGCTGATAGCCACCACCAAAATGCGCCCCGCCCTGCATCATCCGCAGGAACTGATCGAACTGGTTGCGGGAGATGCCCAGCTCTTCGGCTATGACGTACAGCACCTCACGTTCGTTAGGGTGTAACGAGCCGTCAGCGAACGCAGCCTGAATCTGAATTTCCAGAAACATCCGAATTAAGTCCGAACGACCGAAGCAGATGCCACGAAACTGACGCATTTTTTCGCGCAGGGGATAGTTATCCGCCTTGCCGATCCGAAAAGCGTGCTGTGCCGCCGCCCGGGAGTCCCCGTGCAGACTCAAGCGATCCATAAACTGGCTGGCTATGTGGATGTCCGCCTCCGTCACCCGCCCTTTCGATTTGGTCAGATGGCCCATCACTTCAAAGGTGGTGGCAAAAAAAAGTGCCTGTCGTTCGCGTTGATTGGCAAACCACGCCATCTTACGACTTCGCGCTTTATCAAACATATGGCCGATAATCAGCCCCAGAACGATGCCCCAGAAACCCGCGCCCATCAGTAAAGCGAAGGCCACGCCGATAATTTTTCCCCAATACTGCATATACTCCCCAAATGGTGATGTATTTGATCCCGCACAACGCCATCATTCCGGTGGTCGAGCCACGGTCAATTGAAGGACATCGCCTATAATTTGCATTATCATACTCGTCATTCAATAGCGAGCCTATCCCCACTGCTCGCTTACGGGCAGGATTAACGCTGGCACTGCGATGATGAGTAAGATAGTCTCTGACCGTTTGCCAGCGATAAGCCACTGATGACGGAACAATAAATAAAACGTATGAAAAAACGTATCCCCACCCTCCTGGCCACGATGATAGCTGCAGCCTTGTACAGTCAACAAGGGCTGGCGGCCGATCTTGCCTCGCAATGTATGCTGGGCGTCCCCAGCTACGATCGCCCGCTGGTTCAGGGTGATACGAACACGCTGCCGGTCACCATTACCGCTGATAATGCGAAAGGTAACTATCCTGACGATGCGGTGTTTAGCGGCAATGTGGATATTAACCAGGGTAACAGCCGTCTGCTGGCCGATGAAGTTCAGCTGCATCAGAAGCAGCCAGAAGGCAAGGCTGAGCCGGTACGTACGGTGGATGCGCTCGGTAATGTGCACTATGACGATAATCAGGTCATTCTGAAAGGTCCGAAAGCCTGGTCGAATCTGAATACTAAAGATACCAACGTCTGGGAAGGCGATTACCAGATGGTCGGACGCCAGGGCCGCGGTAAAGCCGATCTGATGAAGCAGCGCGGCGAAAACCGCTATACCATTCTCGAGAACGGCACCTTTACTTCCTGTCTGCCAGGCTCTGATACCTGGAGCGTGGTCGGCAGCGAAGTGATCCACGACCGCGAAGAGCAGGTTGCTGAGATCTGGAACGCTCGCTTTAAGCTCGGCCCGGTGCCGGTCTTCTACAGCCCTTACCTGCAGCTGCCGGTGGGTGATAAACGTCGCTCGGGCTTTTTGATCCCGAATGCCCAGTACAGTACCAGCAATTATTTCGAATTCTACCTGCCGTACTACTGGAACATCGCGCCCAATATGGACGCCACGATCACGCCGCACTATATCCACAAACGCGGCAACATCATGTGGGAAAACGAGTTCCGCTATCTGACACAGGCCGGTTCAGGTCTGATGGAACTGGACTATCTGCCCTCGGATAAAGTCTATGAAGATGAGCATCCGACCGAGGGCGATCGCCACCGCTGGCTGTACTACTGGCAGCACGCCGGGGTGATGGATCAGGTGTGGCGTTTCAATATTGACTATACCAAGGTCAGCGATCCGAATTATTTCAACGATTTCTCGTCGAAATACGGCTCCAGCACCGACGGTTATGCCACGCAGAAATTTAGCGTAGGCTATGCGATAGAGAACTTTGACGCCACGGTGTCAACCAAACAGTTCCAGGTGTTCAGCACCCAAAGTACCAGCACTTACGCCGCTGAACCGCAGCTGGACGTTAACTGGTACCAGAATAACGTTGGGCCATTTGATACCCGCGTCTACGCCCAGGCGGTGCATTTCGTCAACACTAACAGCGATATGCCAGAATCTACCCGCCTGCACCTGGAGCCGGCGATCAACCTGCCTGTGTCAAACAACTGGGCCAGCCTTGACACCGAAGTGAAGCTGATGGCGACGCACTATCAGCAGGACAATCTGGAGAAGTACAACGCCACTAACGGCACTAATCTGGAAGACTCCGTTAACCGTACGCTGCCGCAGTTTAAAATGGACGGCAAGCTGATCTTCGAACGCGACATGAACTGGAGCGAAGGCTATACCCAGACGCTGGAGCCGCGCGCCCAGTATCTGTATGTGCCGTATCGCGATCAGAGCAATATCCAGAACTACGACTCTGCGTTCCTGCAATCGGACTACAGCGGCCTGTTCCGCGACCGTACTTACGGCGGTCTGGACCGTATCGCGTCGGCTAACCAGGTCACGACCGGGGTCACAACTCGCGTTTATGATGACGCGGCAATTGAACGTTTTAATGCTTCTGTTGGTCAAATCTACTATTTCACCGAAGCACGTACCGGTGATGACAATATCCAATGGGAGCAGGACGACAAAAAAGGGGCACTGGTCTGGGCCGGAGATACTTACTGGCGCATGACCGATCGTTGGGGCCTGCGCGGCGGCGTGCAGTACGATACGCGTCTGAACAACGTTGCCACCGGCAGTGGTACCCTCGAGTATCGTCGTGATGAAGACCGCCTGCTGCAGCTGAGCTACCGCTACGCCAGCCCGGAATACATCCAGGCGACATTGCCTAACTATGCGTCTGCCGAGCAGTATAAAGAGGGCATTTCGCAGGTTGGCGGTACCGCAAGCTGGCCGATTGCTGACCGCTGGTCCGTTGTGGGTGCCTATTACTTCGACACCAATACCAGCAAACCGGCGGATCAAATGGTGGGTCTGCAGTACAGCTCATGCTGTTACGCTATCCGCGTTGGCTACGAACGTAAGCTGAACGGTTGGGATAACACCCGAGCGCAAAGCGAATACGATAAAGTTATCGGCTTTAACATTGAGCTGCGCGGCCTGAGCTCTAACTACGGTCTGGGTACACAGCAGATGCTGCGGTCGAATATTCTGCCGTACCAAAATTCGTTGTGATGTTTTGAATTGAAACGTAATCCGCAATTGCGGTAATTGATATGGAAAAAGTATGAAGAACTGGAAAACGCTGCTGCTCGGTATCGCTATGGTTGCGAATACCAGCTTCGCGGCCCCACAGGTTGTCGACAAAGTCGCTGCCGTTGTGAACAACGGTGTGGTACTTGAGAGCGACGTTGATGGTTTGATGCAGTCTGTGAAGCTCAACGCGGGTCAGGCAGGTCAGCAACTTCCGGATGATGCCACACTGCGTCATCAGATCCTTGAACGTCTGATCATGGATCAGATCGTGCTGCAAATGGGTCAGAAAATGGGTGTGAAGATCTCTGATGAGCAGCTCGATCAGGCAATCGCCAACATTGCAAAACAGAACAACATGTCCGCCGACCAGATGCGCAGCCGTCTGGCCTATGACGGCATCAGCAATTCAACCTATCGCAATCAGATCCGCAAAGAGATGCTGATTTCTGAAGTGCGTAACAACGAAGTGCGTCGTCGCGTCACTATCCTGCCGCAGGAAGTGGAGTCGCTGGCCAAACAGGTCGGCAACCAGAACGATGCCAGCACCGAACTCAACCTGAGCCACATTCTGATTCCACTGCCGGAAAACCCGTCTTCCGACCAGGTGGCTGACGCAGAAAGCCAGGCGCGTTCTATCGTTGAACAGGCACGTAACGGTGATGACTTCGGCAAACTGGCAATCACCTATTCTGCTGACCAGCAGGCGCTGAAAGGCGGCCAGATGGGCTGGGGACGTATTCAGGAACTGCCTTCTATCTTTGCTCAGGCGCTGAGCACGGCGAAGAAAGGCGATATCGTCGGGCCGATCCGTTCCGGCGTGGGTTTCCATGTGCTGAAAGTGAACGATTTGCGCGGCCAGAGCCAGAGCATCTCCGTCACCGAAGTCCACGCTCGCCACATTCTGCTGAAAACCTCCCCGATCATGTCTGATACCCAGGCGCGTACCAAACTGGAGCAGATTGCCGCCGATATTCGCAGCGGTAAAACCTCCTTTGTGAACGCCGCGAAAGAGTTCTCTCAGGATCCAGGATCTGCCAATCAGGGCGGCGATCTGGGCTGGGCGGCAGCGGATATTTACGATCCGGCCTTCCGCGATGCATTAATGAAGATGAACAAAGGTCAGCTGAGCGCCCCGGTTCACTCCACCTTCGGCTGGCACCTGATTGAGCTGCTGGACACCCGCAATGTGGACAAAACCGATGCGGCACAAAAAGACCGCGCGTACCGTATGCTGTTCAATCGTAAGTTCTCTGAAGAAGCCGCGACCTGGATGCAAGAACAACGCGCCAGCGCCTACGTCAAAGTTCTGAGCAAGTAATGCAACCGCATCGTGTTGTCATCACGCCCGGCGAACCCGCCGGGATTGGTCCTGATTTGGTCGTCCAGCTTGCCCAGCGCAGCTGGCCGGTCGAACTGGTGATCTGCGCGGATGCCAGCGTGCTCGAAGCACGGGCGAAGCTGCTCAATTTGCCGCTTACGCTATTGCCTTATCACGCGGACAACGCCCCCCTTCCGCAGCAGGCCGGTACGCTCACGCTGCTGCCCGTTCCGCTACGTGCGCCGGTTATCCCTGGCCAGCTCAGCACCGGGAACGGTCATTACGTGGTGGATACGCTGGCGCGCGCCTGCGATGGTTGCCTGAGCGGCGAATTTGCTGCGCTGATTACCGGGCCGGTTCATAAAGGGGTGATCAACGATGCGGGCGTGGCCTTTACCGGTCATACCGAGTTTTTTGAAGAACGCTCGCACAGCCCGAAAGTGGTGATGATGCTGGCGACTGAGGAGCTACGGGTCGCGCTGGCCACGACTCATCTGCCGATCAAAGCCGTCGCTGATGCCATCACCCCGGACTTGCTGCATGAAGTCATTACAATCCTGCATCACGATCTGCGCACGAAGTTCGGTATCAATGATCCGCACGTGCTGGTGTGTGGCCTGAATCCACATGCAGGGGAAGGCGGACACATGGGCATGGAAGAGATCGACACCATCATTCCGGTACTGGACGCGCTGCGGGCGCAGGGGATGAACCTTAGCGGCCCCTTGCCTGCCGATACCCTGTTCCAACCGAAATATCTTGGGAATGCTGACGCCGTGCTGGCGATGTACCACGATCAGGGCCTTCCCGTGCTAAAATACCAGGGCTTTGGCCGCGGCGTGAACATCACCCTCGGTTTACCCTTTATTCGCACGTCTGTTGACCATGGTACTGCGCTCGATTTAGCAGGCCAGGGGAAAGCAGATGTCGGCAGTTTTATTACGGCGCTTAATCTCGCCATCAAAATGATTGTTAATACTCAATGAATAATCGCGTCCATCAGGGCCATTTAGCCCGTAAACGTTTCGGGCAAAACTTCCTCAACGATCAGTTCGTGATCGAAAGTATTGTTTCGGCTATCAATCCACAAAAAGGCCAGGCAATGGTCGAGATCGGTCCAGGTCTGGCCGCACTGACCGAACCGGTAGGTGAACGTCTGGATGAACTGACCGTCATCGAACTGGACCGCGATCTGGCAGCCCGTCTGCAGACGCATCCGTTCCTCGGGCCAAAGCTGACCATTTATCAGCAGGATGCGATGACCATGAACTTCGGCGAGCTGTCGGAGAAACTGGGTCAGCCACTGCGCGTGTTCGGTAACCTGCCGTATAACATCTCCACGCCGCTGATGTTCCACCTGTTTAGCTATACTGATGCCATTGCCGACATGCACTTCATGTTGCAAAAAGAGGTTGTTAACCGACTGGTTGCAGGCCCAAACAGTAAAGCGTATGGTCGATTGAGCGTAATGGCTCAATATTTCTGCAACGTGATCCCGGTGCTTGAAGTGCCGCCAACCGCGTTCACGCCGCCGCCAAAAGTGGATTCTGCGGTTGTGCGTCTTGTACCGCATAAAACGATGCCGTATCCGGTCAAAGAATTGCGCGTATTGAGCCGTATCACCACAGAAGCGTTTAACCAGCGCCGTAAAACGATTCGTAACAGCCTGAGCAATTCGTTTACCGTTGAGGTTTTAGCTGAGCTGGGGATCGACCCGGCCATGCGTGCGGAGAACATTTCCGTAGAGCAGTACTGCAAGCTGGCTAATTACATCAGCGAAAATGCGCCGCCGAAGGAGAGCTAAGCCATGATTGATTCGCCCCGCGTATGTGTTCATGTACAAAGCATCTATGTTGAATCCCAGTCCACACCGGATGAAGAACGCTTTGTCTTTGCTTACACTGTTACCATTCGCAATCTGGGGCGGATGCCTGTGCAACTGCTTGGGCGCTATTGGCTTATTACCAACGGCAATGGCCGCGAAATCGAAGTGCAGGGCGAAGGTGTCGTCGGTGAACAACCGCACATCGAGCCCGGCGAAGAATATCAGTACACCAGCGGTGCAGTAATCGAAACGCCGCTGGGTACCATGCAAGGCCATTATGAAATGGTCGATACCGACGGCAATGCGTTCCGCATTGCCATTCCTGTATTCCGTCTGGCTGTTCCAACACTCATTCACTAAAATATGTCTACATATCTCATTGGTGACGTTCACGGTTGCTACGATGAACTGATCGCGTTGTTAAAGCAGGTGGATTTTACCCCGGGTACTGACACATTGTGGCTGACGGGCGATCTCGTCGCGCGTGGCCCTGGCTCGCTGGAAGTATTGCGCTACGTGAAGTCGCTGGGCGATAGCGTTCGGGTTGTCCTCGGCAACCATGACCTGCATCTGCTGGCCGTTTTTGCGGGTATCAGCCGTAACAAACCTAAAGACCGGATCACGCCGTTACTGGACGCGCCCGATGCCGATGAACTGATTAACTGGTTACGCCGTCAGCCGCTGCTGCAGGTCGATGAAGAGAAGAAACTGGTGATGGCACACGCGGGCATTACCCCGCAGTGGGATCTGGATACCGCAAAAGAGTGCGCACGCGATGTGGAAGCGGTGCTGGCCAGCGACTCGTATCCCTTCTTCCTTGATGCAATGTATGGCGACATGCCCAATAACTGGAGCCTGGAACTCAGCGGCGTTGCGCGCCTGCGTTTCATCTCTAACGCCTTTACCCGCATGCGTTACTGCTTCCCGAACGGCCAGCTGGATATGTACTGCAAGGACGTGCCGGAAAATGCGCCAACGCCGCTCAAGCCGTGGTTTGCGATCCCTGGGCCAGTAACGGACCATTACAGCGTGATCTTTGGCCACTGGGCATCGCTGGAAGGCAAAGGTACCCCTGAGGGCATCTATGGGCTGGATACCGGCTGCTGCTGGGGGGGCGATCTCACCTGCCTGCGTTGGGAAGATAAAGCGTACTTTATTCAGCCTTCGAACCGGCGGTTGGATTTAGGCGAGGATGAAGCAGTAGCCTCGTAGCAGAGAGCTGCACCTTTCCCGATGGGAAAGGTGCAATAAGGATTAGCGGCGTTCAAGGATCTCGAAGCAGTAGCTGTGCGAATTTTGCGCATCCGCATCATGGAATTCGCTGAAGACCGACTCCCACTGGTCCGGATCGTAGTCCGGGAAATGGGTATCCCCTTCCACTTCGGCATCAATGTGCGTCAGATACAACTTCTGGGCTTTTGGCAGGAACTGCTCATAAACTCGACCGCCGCCAATCACCATCACTTCTTCGGCATCACCGCATGCAGCAATGGCTTCTTCGACAGACTTAACCCATTCGACACGATCGTCAGTGCCCGGCTGGCTGCTTAATACGATGTTTTTACGCCCCGGCAACGGTCGCCCGATTGACTCCCAGGTCAGGCGGCCCATTACTACCGGCTTGTTCAACGTTGTACGTTTAAACCATGCGAGATCGGCAGGCAGATCCCACGGCATGGCGTTCTCCATACCAATCACGCGATCTATCGCTAACGCCGCAATCAGACTGATCATTGATTAATTCCCGGATGCAAAAAAATTGCCGCCACTATACGGAAAGCGTAATCTTTCGTCGACTGGCGGCGGAGTAAAGAAGCGGAAATATTTTATATTTGCTGGCAACCCCGCTTCACGCTAAAGGTTTACTCTCCGGCTCATCCTGCGGATCCCCGGTATGCTTGCCCTCTTCCGTTCCTTGCCAGCCATGACGCTGGGTCAGAGACAGATGATTACGATCTTCATTGATGATCTCGGTCAGCATCGCGCTGGTGCGTTTGACGACTGCCGCGCGCGACGAAGCATCGTTTTCCGTCAGCTCGACCATCTCTTCGACCATCTCAGTATTAAACCGGCGGAACAGATCCGCACGTTCCCGGGCCTCATACGCGCCAAGTCCGAGACTTTCCAGCGCCAGACGCCCTGATTTAAGCGCACCCTCGAAGGTTTCACGCTCTGCGGTCTCGATGCCCGCCTGACGCAGCTTGATGTAATGATCGACATCGCGGGCGCGGGAGATAATTTTCAGATGCGGGAAATGTGCCAGCACTAGCTCTGCCAGCTGCAGACTCGCCTGCGGATCGTCAATCGCATTGATCAACACTTCCGCCTTGTGTGCCCCAGCGGATTCCAGCAGATCGACGCGGGTGGCATCACCATAGAACACTTTCATATCGAACTTGCGCAGCGTTTCGACGTGGTCAGGATCATGATCGAGAATGACCATTTTCACCCCGCTGGAGAGTAACAGACGGCCCGCGATCTGCCCGAAGCGGCCAAACCCGGCAATAATCACCCGCGGCTGCTCTTCGTCAATCTCATCCGCTTCACGCTCCTGACCACTGTCCTTCGCCTCAAGGCGACTCAGGATCACCAGCAGTAAGGGCGTCGCCGCCATCGACAGCGCGACCGCCAGCGTCAGCGCTTTGGCCCACTCGGGATCCAGCACGTTCGCCATATTTGCAGCCCCAAACACCACAAAGGCGAATTCGCTCCCCTGCCCCAGCAGCACGGCAAACCAGCGGCGCTGTTTATTAGGGACCTTCAGCGGACGCGCGACCAGCCAGAGCATTACCATTTTGATGACCAGGAAACCCACCAGCAGGGTTGCGATGCGCAGCGGATGGGTCACCAGGGTTCCAAAGTCGACCGACATGCCGACGCCAATGAAAAACAGCCCCAGCAGCAGCCCCTTAAAAGGCTCGATATCGCTCTCCAGCGCATGACGGTATTCCGAACTTGCCAGCAGAACGCCTGCCAGAAAAGCCCCCATCGCCATTGAAAGCCCCGCCTCTTCCAGCATCAGCCCGAAGCCAAAGACCAGGAACAGGGCCACGGCGCTGAACACTTCCCGCAGGCCAGAGCGCGCCACAAACCGCAGCAGCGGTCGGCTGACGTAACGCCCGAGCAGTACCACCAGGGTCAGCGCCCCGGCAACTTTTAATGCCGAGAGGGCAAAGGCGCCAAGGGTAGTGGACGCTCCCGAGGCAGCCAACAGCGGGATCATCGCCACCAGCGGAATCGCTGCGATATCCTGGAACAGCAGGACCGAAAAGGTACTGCGCCCCAGCTGCGAAACCGTGAGATTACGCTCGTTCATCGCCTGCATGGCGATGGCGGTGGAGGAGAGCGCCAGCGTCATACCGATCAGCTCCGCCACCTTCCAGTCCATCCCCAGCAGTATGCAAAACCCGCCCAGCAGCAGACCACAGGCCAGCATCTGCAACGCTCCGCCGCCAAACACAGACGCCCGCAGTTTCCACAGGCGACGCGGATCTAACTCAAGCCCGATAACAAACAGCATCAGCACCACGCCGATTTCGGCAAAATGCAAAATGGCCTCAGCATCGGTGACCAGCCGTAATCCCCAGGGCCCAATCACACACCCGGCAATCAGATACCCCAGTACAGACCCTAATCCCAGCCGGACGGCAATAGGCACAACCAGCGCCGCAGCCCCCAGATAAATAAGCGCCTGTATCAACGTGTGGCTATCCATGATGCGCCTCCTGCCAGTCGAGTAAACGTTGTTTGTAGTGACGGGCCTGCGCCTGCAGGGTCTCGTCGTCACAGACAAAGGTACAGTGCATCGCAAACGGCGGGAGCCAGTTCAGCCCGCAGTACAGGGCTGTGGCCTGCAGCGGCTGCGCCAGTATCTCAAAGCCGGGATGGGAGCCGATGTTAAAATGTTGCTCACCGCCCCCGGTGGTCACGGCCCACAGCAGGCTTTTTCCCTGCAGGGCTTTACCGTTGTGCCCATAGGCCCAACCGTGAGAGAACACTTTATCGATCCAGAGTTTGAGCAAAGGAGGCGCGCTATACCACTGCATAGGGTGTTGCCAGATGATGAGATCTGCCCTTGCCAGGGCCGCCTGTTCGGCTGCGACATCAATATTGAAATCAGGGTATAGCTGATAGAGAGAGCGGATTTCCACCCCTTCAACTGACCTTGCCTGTTCAAGCATCCGCTTATTCGCATGGGAGTGATGCGGATAAGGATGGGCGTAAATGATGAGTATCATGATTAACCTGGTTTGACTGCGTTCTTATTGTAGCTGTCAGTGTAGTCAGGAAAGGAAGGCGTTTGAAGGGGTTCCGCCCTTTCACCGGGTATAGCGCAAGGATCGCCAAACGTGTCCTTGCTGGAATCTACTTCGGAAATTAATTTAATAATCCTAGAATATAATATACAAAATATAGATCATTTTAATAAAAACAATATTAATAACAAAGCATTTAATTAATAATAAAATCACGGTTTAAAATTAATAAATATACATAAACCTGTTAAGAGTGAATAATCTGAGTTTTATTATATGGTTTTTCTTTTTAAAACATGCATTTACAAAAAAAATACCCTTATCTTTAAAATACATCTTCGTTTTTAATCACAAATGGACGTGGCAATGAAAAACAAATCTCCTCAGTTAAATTCAATAACAACGTCGTTAGGGAAAATATTTCCAGCGTTATTTGTATTTACGCCGTTAATAGTTAATGCAGGAACAATTGAAGAATCAACTTCAGAAGCGCAAATTTTCTCCAGCGATACGACATATACGATTAATGATAATGTCATTATTTCTCCAGCAACAACGGCACCTTCAGTAACGCTCGAGAACAGTGTGGTAACAAACGTTGAAAACCGAGGTACCATTACCGGTGCTGGTGATGGGCTTCTGATCAGTACCGGTGGACAAAACCTCCTTGTTGATAACAACCAA
This sequence comes from Silvania sp., assembly GCF_051656365.1. NCBI lineage: Bacteria > Pseudomonadati > Pseudomonadota > Gammaproteobacteria > Enterobacterales > Enterobacteriaceae > Silvania > Silvania sp. The sequence goes on from NZ_JBOGBT010000039.1 coordinate 115,330, forward strand.
GGTGCAACCATCGAATCCACTGCCGCAAATGCGATCACAGTTGAGGAGATGGCAGGAAACATTACCAATGCCGGAAAGGTTATCGGCTCTGAATATGGAATTCAGGTTGGTGAAAATATTTCCGGAATAATTATAACCAATAACACCTCAGGTCATATCGAAGGTAAAACGGCGATAACCACCAATGAAGGCATTACCCTTGAAAACGATGGTGTCGTTAAGGGTAACCAGGGTAATAGTATCGAATTCCTGAGCACAGGCGGTAGCAGCCTGACAAATATCGGCACGATTGAAGGTAACACTAACGGTATTTTAGTTGCCGATAAAACCAAAGTGAATATCATCAATACCGGTGTCATTAAAGGCTCCGGGAGCGCAATAACCTTCAGTAGTGACAAGAAAAACACGCTAACACTTAATACGGACTCGCAGCTTGTGGGCGATGTTATTTCTACCGTGTCCAGCTCAAATACGCTTACATTATTGGGTAACGGAAGCGAAGACAGCAATTTTATTGGTCTGAATGATGGCGATGGTTTCGCGTCCCTGACCATGTCAGGTACCGCGTGGGATCTGACCGGCAACGTGGATATTATCGGTACGGATGATTCGCTTAAGGTCGATACCGGTAAGCTGACTCTGGCAGGTACGGTCAACAACGCTGGCAACACCCTGATTTCCGATAGCGCCACCCTGCAGTTGGGCAACGGGGAGAAAACCGGGGCCTTAAGCGGAACGCTGACCAACAACGGTACGCTGGTATTTAACCAGGCTGCAGATTCCACCTTTGCCACTGCCATTACCGGCACCGGCAGCGTGACCAAAACGGATGCCAATATCCTGACCCTGACCGGCAATAACAGCTATACCGGCAATACGCTTCTAAGCAGCGGTACCACGCTGGTCGCCGAAGGTGCAACGCTTGGCACGCAGGGCAATACCGCCACCCTTACGGTTGATAACGGCGCCACCTTCGCCAGCGCAGGCACCGTCAATACCAACGTGGATATCCTGAGCGGCGGCGTCCTGGCATCCTGGAATGCCGTGCAGGGGACCGCATCCTCCAGCGCTTCAACCCTCAATACCATCAATGGCAACGTCACCAACAGCGGCATGCTGCAAATCGGCGGACTGAATGACAGCGTGGGCAACGACTTCACCATCAACGGGGATTACACCGGCACAAGCGGCAGCCTTATCTCGATGAACAGCGTGGTGGCCGATGATAATTCTGCTACCGACCATCTGACCATCACCGGCAGCAGCGCGGGTGGATCAGGTATCAACATCACCAACATCGGCGGCGCAGGTGCACAGACCGTCAATGGTATGCAGGTAGTGAGCGTGGGTGGTACCTCTGCGGCAGCGTTCTCGTTGTCCAGCCCGGTCGTGGTAGGAGCATGGGAATATAGCCTGAACCAGCATAGCGACGGCAACTGGTATCTGGAATCGGTCGATACCACCCCGATTCCTGATGTCATTCCAGACGATGACAGCGGTACTGACGGCAATGTTACGCCGGATGATGGCGGCAGTGACGACAGCGGCACAGATACGAATGGCAATGAGGATGGCGGCAACACGCCACCGGCCCCGAATAATCTTGCGCCAGAAGTCGGCGCTTATTTAGGTAACTATCTGGCGGCACAGGACATGTTCCTGCACAAACGTGACGATCGCGATCAGCTGACGCTGCGTGATGAAGACGATCTCAATACCTGGATGTATGTCAAAGGCCGCTATCATGAAAATGACGTGGCGGGCGGCAAAGTGAGCTACGACACCACTCAGTACGTAATGCAGGTCGGCAGCGATTTCATCAGCAAAAAGATGGATACCGGTGTTTTACACAGCGGGATGATGTTCGGTGCGGGTCAGGCAAAAACCGACTCCACCTCAACGGGCAGCAATCGCTCCGCTCAGGGTAAAGTCGATGGTGTGAACGTGGGCGTCTATGCCACCTGGCAGGAAGATCAGCAGCTGCGCAAAGGCAGCTATATCGACAGCTGGGCCTCCTTCGGCTGGTATCACAACACACTGCGCAGCGACGATCGTAGCGATGAGTCTTATAACAGCAAAGGCTTTGCCGCCTCGCTGGAAGCGGGTCACGCCTGGGTTGTTGATTCAGAGAGCGAAAGGACCTGGAAGATTGAACCGCAAATTCAGGCGGTGTATAGCTATCTTGACCAGGAAAATCACACTGACGCCGACGGGGTACGGATCTCCACCCCTGATAACGACACCCTTCTCGGCCGGGCGGGCGTGAAAACCAGCTACTTTAACCAGAAAGATGTCCAGGCATGGCAACCCTATGTGGCCGTCAACTGGTTAAAAGGCGCAGGTCAGAACGATATCGCCTTTAACGGCGAGAAGTTCAGCAACGACACACCGGACGACCGTGGTCAGCTGGAGCTGGGCATTACCGGTAAGCTGAATCCAACCACCATGATCTCGCTGCGCGCCAGCGGCGAATGGGGCGAGAACAGCTACGACGCCTATGGCGGTCATATTTTGCTGAACCATCGCTGGTAATCACACTTCCGCAACAACCCATGCAGTGGCCCAGGCCACTGCATTTTTTTATCAGTTCTTCAGTTCACCCATCGATTTAACCTGATCGCGGTTAATCTGTTCCGTCTGGCCGGTCTCGGCATTTTCATAGGACACCAGTCCGGTATCGTCATCTATCTGCGGTTTTCCGTCGGTGACGATCGTTTTGCCATCGGTGGTTTTCACCGCCTGGTTAGAGGAACAACCGGCAACGGTAAACAGCGCTGCGGCAGCAAAAATTGAAGTCATCAGAAGTTTATTTCGCATGGTGTTCTCCCTGCGTTTCAGTTGGATTTAATTATCACGCTGATAATTTTAGGCTAACTGACTGGTGGGAGATGAAAAAGCAGAAGGTTCTGAAGAGAGGTGTAAAAGCCCGGCGACGCGTTGCGCCGCCGGGTTACAACAGTTACTTGTTAATTTGCGCGTGCATTTCCTGCACCGAAATCACCTTCTCGGTAGCATCCGCATTCAGCGCCATGGCTGTTGCGAAACCGCCGTTCAGGGTGGTGTCGTAGTGCACTTTGTACTGCAGCGCGCTGCGGCGGATCAGCTTGGAGTCTTCAATCGCCTGACGCCCTTCGGTGGTGTTGATGATGTAGGTGTATTCGCCATTCTTGATACGGTCCTGAATGTGCGGACGACCTTCATGCACCTTGTTCACCAGACGCGGGTTGATGCCTGCTTCGCCCAGCACAATCGCGGTACCGTGGGTGGCATCCAGCTCAAAGCCCTGTTTCAGCAGTTTCGCCGCCAGGTCCACCACGCGCTCTTTGTCGCCTTCACGTACGGAGAGCAGCGCACGGCCCTGTTTCTTCATGGTGGAGTTGCTACCCAGCTGTGCTTTAGCAAAGGCTTCTGCAAAGGTGCGGCCGACGCCCATCACTTCCCCGGTAGAGCGCATCTCTGGCCCTAACAGCGGGTCAACGCCCGGGAATTTGTTGAACGGCAGGACCACTTCCTTCACCGAGTAGTACGGCGGGATAATCTCTTTGGTTACGCCCTGCTGTGCCAGCGTCTGGCCCGCCATCACGCGCGCCGCCACTTTTGCCAGCGGTACGCCGGTGGCTTTACTGACGAAGGGCACGGTACGCGCCGCACGCGGGTTGACTTCAATCAGGTAGACTTCGTTATCTTTCACCGCGAACTGGACGTTCATCAGGCCGCGCACCTGCAGCTCGAAGGCCAGTTTCTGCACCTGCTGGCGCATCACATCCTGAATATCCTGGCTCAGAGTGTACGCAGGCAGAGAACATGCCGAGTCACCAGAGTGAACGCCCGCCTGCTCGATGTGTTCCATGATGCCACCAATCAGCACCATTTCGCCGTCGCAGATGGCATCGACATCCACTTCTACCGCATCATCCAGGAAGCGGTCCAGCAGCACTGGCGCATCGTTAGAGACGCTGACGGCGGTCTGGAAGTAACGGCGCAGGTCTGCTTCGTCGTAGACGATTTCCATTGCGCGGCCACCCAGCACGTAAGACGGACGCACCACCAGCGGGTAACCAATCTCTTTGGCCTTCTCAACGGCCATTTCAATTGCGGTGACGGTGGCGTTGGCTGGCTGTTTCAGCTTCAGACGGTCTACCGCCTTCTGGAAACGTTCGCGGTCTTCTGCACGGTCAATCGCATCCGGGCTGGTACCGATAATCGGCACACCTGCGGCTTCCAGCGCGCGCGCCAGCTTCAGCGGGGTCTGGCCGCCGTACTGCACGATAACGCCCTTCGGCTTCTCGATGCGCACGATTTCCAGCACGTCTTCCAGGGTCACCGGCTCGAAATACAGACGGTCAGAGGTGTCGTAGTCGGTCGAAACCGTCTCTGGGTTACAGTTGACCATAATGGTCTCGTAACCGTCTTCGCGCAGCGCCAGCGAGGCGTGTACGCAGCAGTAGTCAAATTCGATGCCCTGGCCGATACGGTTTGGACCGCCGCCGAGTACCATAATTTTATCGCGATCGGTGGAGGGATTTGCTTCGCACTCGTCTTCGTACGTGGAGTACATGTAGGCGGTGTCGGTGGCAAATTCTGCCGCACAGGTATCCACGCGTTTGTAGACCGGGTGCAGGTTGTACTGGTCGCGCAGCTTACGGATTTCTGATTCACGCACGCCAGCCAGCGTCGCCAGACGCGCATCGGCAAAGCCTTTGCGCTTCAACATACGCAGGAAGTCCGCGTCGAGGCCGGTAATGCCCATTTCCGCAACCTGCTCTTCCAGACGCACCAGCTCTTCAATCTGTACCAGGAACCAGCGGTCGATGTTGGTCAGGTTGAACACGCCGTCGACGGACAGGCCCGCACGGAACGCGTCAGCGATATACCAGATACGCTCGGCGCCTGCGTCTTTCAGCTCGCGGCGGATTTTCGTCAGCGCTTCCGGGTCTTCCAGGCTCACTTTCGGGTCAAAGCCCATCGCGCCCACTTCCAGCCCGCGCAGTGCTTTCTGCAGAGATTCCTGCTGGGTGCGGCCAATCGCCATCACTTCACCGACTGACTTCATCTGCGTGGTCAGACGGTCGTTCGCACCGGCAAATTTCTCGAAGTTAAAGCGAGGGATCTTGGTGACAACGTAGTCAATTGACGGTTCGAACGAGGCCGGGGTGCGGCCACCGGTAATGTCGTTCATCAGCTCATCGAGGGTGTAACCCACCGCCAGCTTCGCCGCCACTTTCGCAATCGGGAAGCCGGTCGCTTTCGATGCCAGCGCGGAAGAACGGGATACGCGCGGGTTCATCTCGATAACAATCAGACGGCCGTTCTTCGGGTTGACCGAGAACTGCACGTTAGAGCCGCCGGTTTCGACGCCAATCTCACGCAGTACCGCCATCGAGGCGTTACGCATGATTTGATATTCTTTGTCAGTCAGGGTCTGCGCAGGTGCCACGGTGATGGAGTCACCGGTGTGGATACCCATGGCGTCGAAGTTTTCGATAGAGCAGACGATGATGCAGTTGTCGTTTTTATCACGCACCACTTCCATCTCGTACTCTTTCCAGCCAATCAGCGACTCATCAATCAGCAGCTCTTTGGTTGGGGAAAGATCCAGACCACGTTCGCAAATCTCTTCGAACTCTTCGCGGTTGTACGCAATACCGCCGCCGGTGCCGCCCATGGTGAAGCTAGGGCGGATGATGCACGGATAGCCCACGTCAGCGGCAACCGCCAGCGCTTCTTCCATGGTGTGTGCGATACCGGAACGCGCGGTGTCGAGGCCGATTTTCTTCATTGCCACGTCAAAACGGCGGCGGTCTTCCGCTTTATCAATCGCGTCGGCAGTGGCGCCAATCATGGTCACGCCGAACTCAGCCAGCACGCCCTGACGCTCCAGCTCCAGCGCGCAGTTCAGCGCCGTCTGGCCACCCATCGTCGGCAGAACTGCATCCGGACGTTCTTTTTCAATAATTTTGCGTACCACTTCCCAGTGAATCGGCTCGATGTAGGTCGCATCAGCCATATCCGGGTCGGTCATGATGGTGGCCGGGTTGGAGTTCACCAGAATTACGCGGTAACCCTCTTCACGCAGGGCTTTACACGCCTGGGCACCAGAGTAGTCGAATTCACAGGCCTGGCCGATAACGATCGGGCCAGCGCCAAGGATCAGGATGCTTTTTATGTCTGTACGTTTTGGCATGGTCTTCTCGGCTCCTGATTATTTAGCAGTCTTACGGTATTGCTCGATAAGTTCGATAAAGTGATCGAACAGCGGCGCGGCATCGTGTGGGCCTGGGCTCGCCTCCGGGTGTCCCTGGAAGCTGAACGCCGGTTTATCGGTGCGATGGATGCCCTGCAGGGTGCCATCAAACAGTGATTTGTGCGTCACGCGCAGGGTGGCAGGCATTGAGTCCTCATCCACCGCAAAACCGTGGTTCTGTGCAGTAATCATCACCGTGTCGTTGTCGATATCTTTCACCGGGTGGTTACCACCGTGGTGACCAAACTTCATCTTCACGGTTTTTGCCCCACTCGCCAGCGCAAGCAGCTGATGGCCGAGACAGATGCCGAATACCGGAATGTCGGTTTCGAGGAAGGTCTTAATCGCATCAATTGCGTAATCGCACGGAGCCGGGTCACCCGGGCCGTTGGAGAGGAAGATCCCATCCGGGTTCATCTTCAGCACTTCGTCAGCTGGCGTCTTCGCAGGCACCACCGTCAGGCGGCAGCCGCGGTCAACCAGCATACGCAGGATGTTGCGTTTGGCGCCGTAATCGTAAGCCACCACGTGGAACGGCAGGTCGCCTTCTTTTTTGGCTTCCGGCAGGTCGCCTTCCAGCGTCCAGCTCCCCTGGGTCCAGCTGTAGGATTCTGCCGTCGTCACTTCTTTCGCCAGGTCCATGCCGTTCAGCCCTGGGAAGGCTTTGGCTTTTTCTTGTGCCAGTGCCACATCCAGGTTGTCGCCGGCAATGATGCAGCCGTTCTGTGCGCCCTTTTCACGCAGCAAACGCGTCAACTTACGGGTATCGATATCGGCAATCGCCACGATGTTGTGACGTTTCAGGTAGGAAGAGAGGTCTTCGGTATTGCGGTAGTTGCTGGCAATCAGCGGCAGGTCGCGAATAATCAGACCTTGGGCATGTACCTGAGAGGACTCTTCATCAGCAGCGTTGGTGCCGACATTACCAATATGGGGATAAGTAAGAGTGACGATTTGGCGGGAATAGGAAGGATCAGTGAGGATTTCTTGATAACCGGTCATTGAAGTATTGAAAACGACTTCCCCAACCGCCGAACCTGTTGCCCCTATGGCCCGACCG